>NZ_JBFTSF010000213.1:0-15171 GCF_056399905.1 Cupriavidus sp. 01L46 | reverse complement strand
CCAAGTACTTGCCGAACTACCTGGCTTGGCAACGGCTGATGAGCTGGAACAAGGAAGGCGTTTCCGCCGACGATGTCATCGCGTCAGCTCTCGGCAAGCAGGTCATCAACGTTTAATCTGAACAGCGCCCGTTGAATAGAGAAGCGCGATTCAATGCGGGACGCGTTTCTCCTTGGCAGTTTCAAGCGTATCGAGGAAGGTGCGCATAGGCGTTTTGCCGTAGCGCCAGCGCCCTCGCTCATATCTCGCCGGGGCTGATTGGTGTCGCCTCGACGCAAGAGATGATTTCCTCGATCGTTGTTTTGCACTGGATGAGCTGTTCAGCGCTGAATTTCTGACTGACTGCATTCGCCCAGGCTGCTTGACGCGTTGCCAATAGCGCCACGGCAGAATGGCCTGCGGCGGTTGGGGCAAGCAATTTGGCGGATTTATGTGATGGATTGTCGATAAACATCGCTAGCCCCTCGCCTACCAGGACATCGGCTAGGCGCTGCACACTCTGCCGGGTTAGCCCCATGAAGCGCCCAATCTCCGCTACAGTGCGGTGTTCATGGAGCACGGCTCCGAGAACACGCCATCGGGCCGCCGTCAATCCCGCTGGCGCAGCGATCCGTTCGGCTGCTTCCATGAAACCGCCTTCGAGCCGGAACACCATCAGCACAATATCCGTCAGAATCGCGCCGGCTTTGGTTTTATTGACAGTCATTTCCGAACTCCTCCCTATCGGACGCTAGCGATGAAGCGCAGGATTTCTCGCTCGACGCGATCGGGCTGGTCGAGCTGTATCCAGTGCCCGGTATCGGCCACCACGGCATGCGGCAATGCCGGCCGCAGCCTATGGAGCGCACTTGGCTTGTCGTTCGCGCTGCTGACCAGGAGAAAAATGGGGCCCTTCCATGCGTCGAGCGCAGCTTCGGGATTCCAGTTTGCAAACGCGGCGGCAAATCCCAGCCGTGCTGCCGGATCGACCGCAGCACAGTCTTCCAGCACTCTGGCCTTTACCTGTGGGTTGTTGCCCGCGATCGAGGCATAGAAGCCCTGCTGCACATCAAGGCTCGCAACCCCATTCAGGGCCTCTAGAAATCCGGCGCGAACATCGGCAGGAAGCGCCCGTGGATCCGTCGCAGGATCCAGCAGGAACAGTCCCGCCACCCGGCCCGCGTGCCTGGCAGCATAGTCCAGCGCAGCTGCACCACTTCCGCTGTGTGCCACGATAATGAACCGATCGAGTTTCAAGGACGCGGCTGTATCGCCAATGTCCTGTGCTCGCCCCGCATATGAATAATCACCATCCGCAGCAGGGGCACTATCTCCGCTTCCCCGCGAGTCAACCGCATACACCCGCCTGCGTCGCCCGATGCGTTCGAGCATCTCCGACCACTGGCTTGCTCTCCCCGAGTCCGCATGCAGGAACAGTACGGACAGATCGGCGCCGTCGCCCGCCTCAAGCAGCGCAAGATTGCCTTGCGTGCCAGCGACTGTTGTTCGCTTCATCGTGATCTCCTGTATCGATCCCGCGGTTTTCGCGGGGAAACTGGCGAACCGCCGGCAACTGCGATCAGCAGTGCGATGGTCTGCATCAATAGCTTGCCCGGGCGCATCACCAAAGCGCCGAGCCCCCATCAATTTGACAGGATGCTGTCACTTTGCCCAAATTGACAGCATCCTGTCAAGCTGGAACCGTGTTGAAAGTGCCGGCGCCAGGCCAGTGGCGGCCTGAATGGTTGTTTCGGTTACCAAGACCTCGAAAAATGAAGAAGCCAGCACATGGCTGGCTTTGGCTGAACTTAGGGACATCTTGTCATCTGACTCTTACAAATTAAATATGTTGCACATCAGATCTTAATTTGATTTAATTCGCGCCGCACAGCATCTGCTGTGCCCCTTTGCGCTCCTGCTTCTGCGCAAGACCGGCAAGGATCTCCCGTCTCGGCCGGTCTTCTTTTTGTGCCCACACCTGATACGGCGTACCCGGCGCTGGCCAGCCGCTGATTGCCTTTGGCGCTCACTTTGGTCGCCCACCCGTGGCTAATTGCAGCGAGGCATGATCCCGAGCGGCAAGCAACCCGACAGTTCCAAGGCAAATCTCTCTGACTGGTTTCATCACTGTCTCCTGCAGAGCTTCGGAAGGCATCCGCAACGCGGCCGCCTACATTGCGGCTGCGCGAGGTGCGCTCCCTTACTTGACGCGCCACAAACGGAGGATCTGGCCTTCTACCGGGCCGGTTTCAACCAATTCACGGCTTCGCCACCATAAGCTGCCAAAGCACGTAGGCTAATCCTGGCACCAACAAACAAGCCGCAATCACCAGGTAGTACCGCAGACCGTGATACGGTGATTCGGAGTGAGAGTGAAAGTGGTGGATCACTGGTTTCATGACGCGCCTCCGAAGGCTTGAGAAGTACCAAAGCCCCGATTCCAGAATAGGCCCAGGCCTCGCCCAACACGACCGAGGTATGCGGTTGGTCGCCTGCCATTGCGACATCCAGCCCTGACTGAGACCTGGGCGAGACCAGCACCGAAGCTGTGGCGCTGGCACTTGAGTCAGAACTGACGTTCAAATGTGTCGCCCCACCTAAGGCGCGGGTTCTTGTCCGTATCAACCTATGTCAAGACTTGACACGCTCGGGCACGGCGGGAATGGCCTACACTGGTTGCATAGCCACCCAATAGGAGGCTGCCATGGTTGCCTCGCTAGTCGTCCTGCTCATCGGATTAGCGCTATGCGCGATCGTTGTCTGGGTGCTCCGCGAACATGATCCGACCCTGCTATCAACACAACAGCGTGCCGTCCAGACATGGTTTGACCACCTGATTCATCGACACTAAGGGCTTATCGTCAAATCATCGTAGCCCGCCACCCGGCGGGCTTTTTGCTGTCCGCAGCCTAGCGCCCGATGACCACCTGGAAGACCACGCCGGTCGGAACGGCGACGAGAAAGTAATCCCCGCCAACGCCCACCCACTGGTATCCGCGCGGCGGAGGCGACAGCCGATAAGCGCGCCAATCATCGATCACGTACTGACGCTGACGATACTCCGGGGGGACCCTTTCACCCCTATGCCAGCTGCCAGGGCCCGGACGATCGGCGCGACGATCAGGGCCATACCTTTCGTCCATGTGTTCCCTGCCCCTGTCGCCCTCCCAGTGTCTTTCACCTTGCCAGCGGTGGTCACCATCCCGGCCGCGGTCGTTGTAGCCGCGCTGGTTATCGTGATTTTGTCCCTGATCATGACCCATGGGCGGCCTTCCGCGATCATCGCCGCCAGGCCCCCTATCTTGGGCATAGCCCGCAATCGAAGTGAGAGTACACGCCGCCAGCGCCAAGCTGGCGAACACCTTGATCTTCCGCATCTCGATCTCCTATAGCCCACGTGTGAGGACCTATACGATTCAGTCTATTCCGCCCCCCCGCGCCAACACGTTACGAAATCGTAACGTGTGCATCACAAGCCCATTGGCGCCCTCACCCGCGCATCCATGCCCAGCTGGTATAGGGTCGCCACAACCTGTCCCGACCCCGGGTGAGTATCAGTGAGAGAGACATGTTCGCCTGCGCCCCCGGTATCGTCTACCTCTACAGCCAGTCCCACGGGGTAGCGCGTTTGGCGATACGCTGCCTCCACCTCGCCATCGACGATCCGCTGCTCGTGGCCGACACATGGAACCCAGAGGCGGAGGCCATCGCCCAGGCCGCGAGCGCGACCCTGACCCTGACTGGGGTCGATACCGCAGCAATCATGGCGCTGCCGTGGACAATCGACCGCCTGGCGTTCGATTACCAGGGCACAACGCTAAGCTTCCAACTCGCCCACAGCATCCAGTTCGCGGGGCCTCGCTCAATCCGCCTGCGCACCCGCGGCGAGCGCCACTATGCCACCCGTCAGGAGATGGCATGTTCGCCGTGACCTATCAAGCGGCATCGATCTTCCTGGGAACCCAGCGCCTGCCCCGCTTTCTGTTTTCTCTGCTTTCATGGTGGTCACGGCGAGCAAGGACCAGCCAGGGCGCCGTTGCGGCGCTCGGGCATGATGAGGCAATCGCGCGCGGCGGCCGGGTCCGCGTCGATGCCGCCGATGCACTTCCAGGTTGCGATCATGTTGCCAACCTGGGAGGCGGCCTTCTTGACGTAGCCGTTGCGGATCTTGCCCACCACATTACGCAGTGGCCGACGAACTGGCGGATGTCCTGCGCACGTACCAGGCCGCCCCCTGCCCTGACTGCGCCGCTCCCCCGGCACCTGTCAGCCGGGCGGGACCGCACCAATGAACAACCCCGAATCACGACACGCACCCCGCTCTCCAAGTCCTCCACCGCCCCCTTGCTGCTCCTCGACGCTTCCCCTCGTTGGCGGGGTACTGAGTTTGATGCGACGCACCATAATCAATACCGGCGACAGATTGACCCCGTTGCCGATCCTCACGGGTGTAGGCGTTTTCACCCTGTCGCCTACACCCCTTTTTTCTCTCCGAGCTTCACAGCCCCCGACTACCGCCGCTCATCCGCCCACCACGCGGCCCTGCGGTGATCCATTCAACGCGTCACAGGCCCGCTCGCAGGCCTGGCCGGCGATGCTCGCGGCGTCAGCGTACCCAGCCAGGATTCCCGCGCGCTGGTCAGCCCGGCCGAGCACGTCGGCAAKCCCTCCGAGGGGATCGCCAGCTGCCGAGCCTGAGCCGGAGGCAGCGGGATTGCCAGCGGTGCAAGGGACGGCAAGTTGATTGGTTCGGACATTTGTGACCCCGAGAAAGAAGAAGCCCGCTCGGGGCGGGCCGTGGCTCTACTTCATTGCCGCCTATCCTCGCAGCGCGGAAACAGGCTTTGTGTGAAGGAAATACTGAGGGGTGGGGAGCCATTCGAGGAACTCAGACGTTCCCCCAATATTGGGGGATCAAAGAACGCACGCCGGCCGTACACTGCTTCCAACGTGTGCACTGCACCATGAGGCCGCTATGAGCATCTTCCTGCTGGGCTTCCTCGTCTTCGAGGCGCTCTGGTTCTTGCCATTCCGGAAGGTTTTCCGGACGGCTCGCTTCGAGTCGGGCTATGAGTATCTGGCCCTGATCCCTGTTTTTGGGCCTCTGGCCTGCGTCTGGATTCTCGCATTCAGGCCTTGGCCGCTGAAGTCGAGACTGGTGCGCACGCTGGCGCCCTAGATGAAAAAGCCACTCGGAGGTGGCCAAGAGCGGCAGCCGGTGAGGGCTGCGGAAAAGAGAAAGCCCCCGAAGATGGCCGAATTCCGGCAAATCGGTTCTACCGCAGTCGCTTTATCTGCGGAAGCGACTCCTGGAATCCGTGGAGCAAACAGCCGACGAGGGCCGGACCGTAGTTGCTATCCGGACCATCTGGGATCTTCCATTCGAAGAAGCCATCCTCGGCAAAGGTTGCGTTCCCCTGCTCCTCGATCAGAATCACGTGGAATGGAACCAGCCGCATCATCTCATCCGCGCCTAGAATGAAGCGCGAAAATTGGTACCGTCCCACGAGGCGCCCATCCCACTTCGCAAAGCCGAACTGAGCATAAACGCGGCCAAAGCTAGTATTGAGTTCGAAACTCTCTCTCTCGTCACCCGGCAACGCTGGGCCTTCCACCGCGGCGCGGGCCATGAATCCCTCTTGAGCAAGACACTCGCCCACGAACTTCATGAACCGCCTCGCCTGCGCGCGAAGCATCTCGGCACGCATGGCGTTTTTCTTGGCGGCGTCGCCCTGCTCTTTTGTGGCTTCCATGTCAGCTTCATGAGAGTGAAGTGATGCCCAGTCTCCGACGTGCCGGCGGTGCCTGCAATAGCCCTTTATGGGGGAATGTAGATCGCCGGATCGAGGTGGCGTGGCGAACCAATAAATACGGAAATCCCACGAGAGGAAGTGCGCTATTTAACTGGTGACAATGGTTTCCTGCAGCAGGTACACGGACCCTCTGCAATACGAAGAGCCGACCACATGGAATAACTGATCGACTTTGCCAGCCTACTCTGCATCCTCATCGCACTGAGGGGATAGCGTCATGCGAGAGCCATCCGCGCTGGCGCACTCTGCGGCCGTTAAAAAGCCCGCCAAGGGCGGGCTGTGGTGTTGGACTAGCGGAATAGCCGCACTAGCGCTGAGCGACTCTCGCCGAGCGGCATCGGTAGTTGCGTCGGACTGGAAACACCGAGGCTATCTATAGCCATAGTTGACACCGCTTGCCTTGCGGAGATAGGCGCCGCCATGCGCGCCGCAATCGCCAAAGGAGAGACGAAGTGATTGCCTCGCGCCACTCAGCAGCGGCCCTTCTTTGCTTGCCCAGGCGGGCAAAAGGACGCGTTCCCGTCTTGGTCAACTCGACAATTCCCCTTCTTGGCTTGCCCGGGAGGGCAACCGTTGCCTTGGCCACCGCCGTAACCATCGTCGTAAGGGAGCATTGCACAGCCGCTGAGCAGTGCGCCACAGGCGATCAGCAGCAAAAGAATGGGGTTCATGGCTCGTTTCGCAGGGGAACTATTGATTTCAAGACAGCATACCAGCCGCAATCCACCTCATCGTGAACGCGGGACGCGAAGCAACTCAATGATCCGCCACCATGCCTCGAGTGCTCGGCCATTGATCGTTACCGTCACTATCGTGACTCTGCGCCACGCCCTCACTGAGGCCACCCACATCGCACTTCCCCAGCCCGAATGCATCTTCATACGGGGACGCGACGCAAAGCCTGAGAAATGCGCCGCAGGCAACGGCGATGGCGAGAACAGTAGTCATTGATCGGCAATCGGATTTAGGTCTCGGGGGCAAACAGGCTACCAGCACCGGCCGATTTCGATTGCAAAGAATAGTCAACAAAAAACCGAGGTGTTCGCATGATCCACCGCGAACACAAGACGTTCGGCTTCTGCTGCGGCCTTGGCGGCGGCGCCATTTGCTTCAAGAAGCTGCCTCCCAGGTGGGCGACATGGTGGCCACCTTCACCTGCGCGCGCCTGCCTGCTGCGGACTCCGTAAAGTGCGCCATTTCGTGGGGCCGAACGTGGGGCCGCTATGGGGCCGGAGCGCCGATGATAAGTGAAATGGGATGTAGCAGAGTGCAGCGAGGCGATTGCTGCAGATCGCCTGCTAAGCCTTGTGGGGCCTAGCTTTTTGGGCTGAAGTGATGCGGAAATGCGCGCGGTGAAATGATGCGTGTAAGTGATGTAAAAAAGACTTTTGTGCAGCGAATGAGACTCGATATCTTTTTAATATCAGTCACTTAATAGTCACAAGCGTAGATTTGGCGTAATCCATTTTTGGAGGGGGTGCTCCAAAGAGGACTCGCACACCCTGATGGATGTGACGCAAGATGCCCAAGGAGCACAACCATGCCCGATACGGATGGCGGGCAGCCATACTGTATATCCATACAGTTAACTCAACTATCGGCAGCCCCATTCAGACAACTCCTATACTGTATATCCATACAGCTGATGTGCTGCATTCCGCAGCACCCACCGCCCGGAGTTGCCACCGTGTTCGATACTCGCGCCGTCAAGTACATCATCGTGCCCTACCGCAAGGGCAAGAGCGACACGCTCCTGCCCGGCGAGATCCGCCAGGCATCAAGCKAAGTCAGCGCTATCCGCATTGCCAGCGCCATGGCGTCGAGCTTCGCCGGCGTTGCAGCCTATGAGGTCTTGGTGGACGAGGAAACGGGCGAGATGAATTCGCCCCGAATCCTCGCGCAGGAAGGGAGCATCCCCGCTCTCGGCGAGTGACGAAATGGCCATGTCCATCTTCCTCGAATCCCACTTCCTGCCCGGCGACACGGCCCAGCTGCCCCTCGACTGCGAAAGCGTCACGGTAACGGCCAGTGCTGTGACCGTGCACGGCATTGAGACGCGCCACATCGAGAAGATGGCGTGGACGGCCGACTACCGTCGTTCGAGCAGGACGGCCAGCACCACCGGATCAGGGTCGCCCGGCCGGCGGTGAAAACGCCGCTGCGCGCGCGGTTCCCGCGCCGCTGACTAGCGGCATCCGCCTCGCCATGCCCCCCGACACCTCAGAGAATTGGGTACGCGCGCTGCGCCATGCCGTTCGCGGCGGCACGCCGGATGCCTATGGCAATCCGTTCAGCATGCAGCTGTACCTCCTGGATCCTCACGGCCAGCCAGTCCATACGCTGGACGGCAACGCGCATCATGAATTTCTGAGGGGCTGGTTCAAACRTTTCGTGCTGCGCACTGACCTTCCCGAGCAGGATGCCCGCGTCTGGACATGCTTCTGCCCATGGTCAGACACGATGAGCGACAAGCCGGTCTTCCTTACCCACCTGGCCGGCGGCGGCATCGACAAGATCTTCACCTCGGCGACGTGGCAAKATGCGCAGGACAAGCACCGGCGCGTCTCGGAAAAGGCGCGACGGGTGTTGCCGCTCACGCCCCTGCCAGGAGACGAGGATGTGCACTAACTATGCCCCGGTGCAGCGTCAGCTGCTGCGCGACGTCTTCGGCGTCGAGCCGCCGCCCCTTGACTATCCGCCCGAGACCTGGCCGGACTATGCGGTGCCGATCATCGTGGGCATCGGCGACGGCACGCGCCAGGCGCTGGTGGGCACATTCGGCATGGTGCCGAAGGCCCGCATCCCGCCGGGCGTGGCCAAGTTCGACCCCACGAACGCGCGATCGGAGACAGTTGGCGAGAAGCGCTCGTTCTCCGGACCGTGGAAAAAGGCCAGCTCTGCCTGGTTCCGGCAACCAGCTTCTACGAGCCGAACTACGAGGCCGGCCCCAAGTCCGTGCGCTGGCGGATCTGGCTGAAGGATGAGCCGGAGTTCGCGATCGCGGGCCTGTGGCGAGATTGGCCGGATGGCGCGCTCTCGTTCACCATGCTGACCATCAACTGGGACAAGCACCCGCTGATGAACCGCTTCCATGCCTCGGGCAAGGAAAAACGGAGGAACGTGATCGTGCCGCGGGCGGAATGGAATGACTGGCTGACGTGCTGGAATCCGGAGCGCGCGCGGAGTTTTATGCGACCCTACCCGCCCGAGCTCATGGACGCCGCGCCGGCGCCGCGGGCGCCGAGAGCGAAGGCGGCCGAGTAGACCCGCCCGCGAACACTCCATGGAATAGCTTCGGAGATGGAGCGATGACTAGGCTGATTTCAAGTTTTCCACTGTCACTAGCTTTCATCGCCGCACTCGTGAACTTGGCATCGTGCAACCAGAAAACGCCTTACGAGCGCGAGGTGCAATGCCGCACGACATGTGGCGAGCAAGGAAAATATGGAACATTGGAGACAACACGGCCTCGGCCCCCAGCGTCCAAGGCCCCACTACCAATTGAATACGAGTGCGTCTGTTCCTAATGGCAATCCGCTGGCGATGAAGCTGAGAGCATCGTTGGGTAGTGCGCGGTCAGCACCTATCGGGTCAGCGCGCACAATTTGTGAGGATCAAGCGGCCGAGCGCGGTGCCGGCGCAGCGGCTCTACAGGAGGACTCAATAACAAAGGGCGCCCTCAGGCACCCCCGGCGGCGGTCAMTGACTGTTCCCGTCCGARTCTYCAYCCCAGYCAYCTYCAGCGCGCGTTTKCAGTGTATCRAGGRCGCCTCAGCGCGCATCCCTAGCCGTCTCGATGGCGAACAGGAAGGCCACGCCGACGCGTTGCTTGGGTAGGGCGACGGGGAGCCCCTCCTGATAGCCCAGGGCCGCCGTGATCGCGGCAACCTCGGCCTCGGAGATTCGCCGCGCCCTGGGCCGGCTGTCTGGCCGCCGGCGGACCGGCTTCATGGGGTCAGTGATCAGCCAGCCCCACTCGTCCCGGGCCACTTTGAGCGCATGAGACAGAAGGCACGTCTCGCGGGACACGGATGCCCCTGACACCTCGCGTAAGCGGGCGTCGCGCCAGGCGGTGATGTGTTGGACTTTCAGGTCGGCGAGCCGGATCGCGCGGAACGGCTTGCCGTCGATCTCCTTGCTGCCAATGAGCTCGAGCCGGTAGATCTCCCCTGCGCTAGCCCCGCTTCTGGGGGCTGATTTCTCGCTGGTACCGGTCTAGAACGTCGCCGACCGTATGCGTCTTGCTGCCTTGACCATCGGCCAGGGAGCGCAACTCTGCTTTCCGCTGTACGGCCCAGGCCTGGGCCGCTGCCTTGGTATCGAAAGACCGGCTTTCGCGCTGACCGTGGACGAATACCGACGCCTGCCATCCTGCTGCCTTTTTCCTCAGACTTGCCATGGCCCAAATTCCTCAGGGCCCCCCGGACCCAGAGCAAGCGCGCTCATCCCGATATTGTGGTGTGCTTATCACATGGCATTTTACCGAGCAGGCTGCGCCTGACGTAGTGCGGGCGTAATTTAGGCGTAATGAGGCATAGTTTCGTTGGTTTTTGTGCGGCATTCCAGACATGGGTGCCGAGGCTCGCAAAAGCCTAGAAACCCTTGTGGGGCTTAGGTTTGCGGCATGATTTGGTGTGGATTTGGGTAGTGCGGAAAGAGGACTTTGGTGCGAGGGAGGGGACTCGAACCCCTACACCATTGCTGGCGTCAGGACCTAAACCTGGTGCGTCTACCAATTTCGCCACCCTCGCAGTCCCTGCGGCGTGCATCCCTGACGGGAGGCCGCTGTGCTCGTTGCCTTACAGGCGTGCCGGGCAGCGTGAGAGATATCACAAGAGCACAAAAGCACAAAAGCAAACAGGCGGCTGAAACTGCCCGCCTGGCTTTGTTACCTGTGCTGCCGGCGCACTTTGCGCATGCAGCGCAACGAGGCAGCGGATTCTAGCGCAAAGCGCCGCTGGAATCCAGCCCCCTCGTGCTGCCGGTGGCATCTCTCGGGCTATGCCTTCGCGCTGACCTTGGTTTTGATGAATGCCAGCACCAGGACGGTGGCGCAGGCTTCCAGCGCGGCGACAAAGTACAGGCCGGACGAGAGCTGGCCGGTGCTGGTTTTGAACCAGCCGATCATGTAGGGCGCGACAAAGCCGGCGAGGTTGCCGATGGAGTTGATGAGGGCGATGCCGCCGGCGGCGGCGGTGCCGGCGAGGAAGGCGGAGGGCAGCGACCAGAAGACCGGGAAGGCGGCGAGGATGCCGACGGAGGCGATGGTGAGCGCCACCATGGCGARCACCGCGCTGTGCAGCCACATGCCGGTGAGCACAAGGCCGGCGGCGGCCATCAGGGTGGCTAGCGCACAGTGCAGGCGGCGTTCGCCGGTGCGGTCGGAGTGGATGCCGTTCCAGACCATGGCGAGGGTGCCTGCGATGAAGGGAATGGCGGAGACGAGGCCGATCTGCAGGTTGCCCTTGACGCCGAGTTCTTTGATGATGGATGGCGACCAGAAGGCGATGGTGGCATTGCCGCTGACCACGCAAAAGTAGATGGCGGCACAAATCCAGACGCGCGAGTTGGTGAAGGCGGCGCGCAGCGAGGAATGCTTGGCGGGGTCGCGGTTTTCGGCTTCGATCTCGCGGGTGACGAGGTCGCGTTCGCTGGGGCTGAGCCATTTGGCGCTGATGGGCTTTTCAGGCAGGAACATCAGCACGGCGATGCCGGCGAGCACGGAGGGGATGCCTTCGATGACAAACAGCCATTGCCAGTTGGCGAGGCCGTCGACACCTTCCATGCTGCTCATGATGAAGCCGGCKAGCGGGCCGCCGATGACGCCGGCGATGGCGAACGAGGTCATKAACAGGCCGTTGATGCGGGCGCGGCGCTGGGCGGGGAACCAGTAGGTGAGGTAGAGCACGACGCCGGGAAAGAAGCCGGCTTCGAACACGCCGAGCAGGAATCGCAGCGCGTAGAACTGCATGGGGGTCTTGACGAAGATCATCGCCATGGAGGCGAAGCCCCACAGGATGGTGATACGGGCGAGCGTGCGGCGCGCGCCGATTTTTTCCAGCAAGAGGTTGCTGGGGACTTCGAACAGGAAGTAGCCGATGAAGAAGATGCCGGCGCCGAAACCGTACACGGCTTCGCTGAATTGCAGGTCTTGCAGCATCTGCAGCTTGGCAAAACCGACATTGACGCGGTCKATCCAGGCGAGCACGAACAGGAACACCAGGAAGGGAATCAGCCGMACCGCGATCTTGCGGTAGGCCTCATTGCGCTCTGCCGGCGTGTGGGCCGGGCTCTCCAGGGCGCCAGGGGCGCCGGTCATCACGGAAGACATCGGTGGTACTCCTTGGGTGTTGATTGACGGGGCCGCGCTGCTTGGTCGCGGCCCTCGGTCTTTTCTTCTATCTTCTGGCTGCTACGCGTTACTGCAGCGCGGCTTMGATGGCGCCGGCCACCTGCAGCACGCGCGCGTCGCGCCCGTTCAGGCCGCCGACGCTCAGCCCCATGCCCTGCTCCGCCGCCGGCATGGGCAGCGATACGGCGCAGCCGTCGAGGAAGTTGAGCACACTCGGGTTGCGCAGCACGAGCCCGTTGGTGGCGAAGAAGGCTTCGTCGCTTTGCAGGGCATCGAGCCGTGGCGGGCGCACGGCGACCGTGGGCATCAGCCAGGCGTCGGCTTCGCGCAGCAGGTCGGCGGCGCGCGCCTGCATGGCGCGGCGTTCGGCCAGCAGTTCGATGTAGTCGGCGGCGCTGAGTTGCTCGCCGCGGCGGATGCGCATGGCGACGCGCTGGTCGTAGGCATTGCCGCGTTCGGCCAGCAACGGCTTGTGCCAGTGCCAGGCTTCGGCGGCCGTGAGGCCGCCGGCGGCGTTGATCTGCGGCAGGCGCTTGAGCTCGGGGAATTCAAACGGGACGATCTGCGCACCGAGCCGGGAGAGCGTGGCGAGCGCGGCGTCAAAGGCTTGGGCGACTTCGGCGTCGAGGCCGTCGCACACGAAATCGCGGGTCACGAGCAGACGCAACCCGGCCAGCGGCGCGGGACGGCTGTCCAGCGTTTCGCCGCTGACGATGGCGTCGAACGCGGCGCAGCAGGCAACCGAGCGCGCGAGCGGGCCGGCGGAGTCGAGCGAGGTCGACAGTGGCACGGCACCGGCCAGCGGCACGCGGCTTGCGGTGGGCTTGAAGCCGGTCAGGCCGCAGAACGCGCTGGGGATGCGGATGGAGCCGCCGGTGTCGGTGCCGAGCGCCGCAACGGCCATGTCGAGCGCCACGCTGACCGCGCCGCCGGACGTGGAGCCACCCGCGATGCGTGCTTCGTCGAAGGGCGTGCGGGGCGTGCCGTAGTGCGGGTTCAGGCCGAGGCCGGAGAACGCGAACTCGCTCATATTGGTGCGCCCGATCAGCACGGCGCCGGCGGCGCGCAGGCGCGCCACCACGGGCCCGTCGGCGCTGGCGGGTTCGCCCGTGAGCGCTTTCGAGCCGGCCCGGGTCACCTGCCCTTTTACGTCGAACAGGTCCTTGACGGAGACTGGCAGCCCGGCCAGCGGCGATGCCACCAGCCCCGCGGCACGCGCCTGGTCGGCAGCGCGGGCAGCGGCCAGCGCGCCGGCGCCGTCGACTTCCAGGAAGGCGGTGCCGCCAGCGTTACGGTGGCCGTCGATGCGAGCCAGTGCCTGCTCGGTCAGCGCAATGCTGGTGGTGCGCCCGGCGGCCAGGTCGGCGGCAAGCGCGGCGATGGTTGGCAGCGTGGTGCTCATGGTGCGACCGCCAGGCTTTCCACGCGATAGGCATGGCGCAGCGTGCGCTTGAGCACCGGATCGTGGAGTTCGACTTCGAAGGCTTCGCCGCTGCCCAGTTCGCCAATCACAGCTTGCGTGCCGCAGAACATGGCGGTGCCCACCGGCAGCTTGTCTTCGCCGGTGAAGCGCTGGATCAGGTCGCGCGGGTCCAGCAGGCGCGTGACCAGCCCTTCCTGGTAGAGCTCGCGCTGCGCGTTACGGGTACGCCAGCAGCGCATCTGCAACTGGTCCCAGTGCGCGGCGACATCGTCGAAGCGCCAGACTTCAGTGCCCAGGGGCTTGGCKCACATCTGCTTGGAGACGGTGACGTCATAGGCTTCGACCTTGCGGTCGGTGTGGTCGGAGCCCACGCCGATGTACATCGCGTCCTTGGCCGCCAGCAGCACGAACTCGATTTCGCCGGAGGAGTCTTCGCGCGGCACTTCGAGCAACGCGCTGGTGGTCAGCAGCGAGGCGGCCAGCGGGTAGAAGCATGGCACGGTGGTCGGCGGCTTGACGCCGATCTCTTCGAGCTCGCGGATGTGGTGGTTGACGGCGTCGGCGTCGCGGCCGGTCCAGCCGGCGATGATGAGGCGCTGGATATCGAGGACGAGTTCACCCTCGCCGGCTACCTGGAATTGAAGTGTCGGCATTGCTCACTACCTGTTGCAGTTGTTGCGGTTGTTGCGGAAAAAAACGGTCAGATGGTCCTGATGATGTTCTTCCGGAATTCGTCAATGTGTTCGCGGATGGCCTCGCGCACCGCCGGCACGTCGCGCCGCTCCAGGGCATCGATGATCACCAGGTGCTCCTGGTAGACGTTCTCCAGGTGCTGCGGGTCGGACAGCGAGAGAAACCAGAAGCGCGCCTGCTTCTCGTGCAGGCCGCGCAGCAGGTCGGCCAGCACGCGATTGCGCGAGGCGGCCGACATGGCGGTATGGAACTTGAGGTCGAGCGCGGCCAGGCCGGTAATGTCGCGCCGCGCGATCAGGTCGGGCGAGCGGTCGACGATCTCGCGCATGGCCTTGAGATCGCTCTCGTGGGCGCGCTCGCAGGCCAGCGTGGCGCACAGCACTTCGTTGGTGGCGCGCACTTCGATCATGTCGAGCACTTCGTTGAGCGACAGTGGCGAGACCAGCACGCCCTTGCGCGGCAGGATCGACACCAGCCCTTCCACTTCCAGCCGGTGCAGCGCCTGGTGCACGGGGGTGCGGCCAATGCCGAGCAAGGCCGCGACCTGGGCTTCGTTGAGCGGCTCGCCGGGACGGAAYTCGCASGMRATGATGCGSCGCTTGATCTCSGYRTASGCCTGCTCGCGCAGCGCSGCGCCGGTAGCGGCGCGCGAGGCTGGCTCAGGGGTGTGATCGGCGCCGCCGACCAGCCGGATCGGGTTCGACATGGTGATTCCCGCAGTGTTGAAGTTGTTGTGATACTAGTCTGATATTTCACTGATCGTCAACAAATCAGGAATGCGGGTAAACACTGAAGAGGAGCGAATCGACGGCATTGCACTGTCGCGCATGCGCTGCATTTCTCGCCCGCTCGCAACCAGGAGAATTCTCCGGAAGCCTTATAGAACAAGGCATTCGACCGACACAAGGAGA
>NZ_JBFTSF010000212.1:0-11736 GCF_056399905.1 Cupriavidus sp. 01L46 | reverse complement strand
GCGCTAAAGAATGCCGCGCGGCTGCCGTTAGTACCCGGTGGAAGCGCAGGCTGATGAAGTTTCCCAACGCAAAGAAGCAGCGCGACAGGGCCGACTGGCTCGCCGGCTCTCGTCGCATCCTCTTCAGCATGACCCGGTGCCCCTTGCCGGTCGGAGTATGTGATGCCCCTTCCCGTTGCCACGCTCGTTACCGGTGCCAGTTCCGGTATCGGCCGCGCCATTAGCGAAATGCTGCTGGCCGATGGCGTGACCCAGGTGGTCAATGTCGACTATGTCGCCCCCGCCTGGTCCCATCCCAACATGACGTTTGTCCAGGCCGACCTGACCAATGCCGACGCGACCCGCGCCGCGGCCGAGCAGGTGACCTCGCGCTTTGCCGTGACCCGGCTGGTCAACAATGCCGGCGCCACCCGCCCCGGCACGGCCGACACGGCGCGCGTCGAAGACCTGGACTATGTGGTTGGCCTGCATCTGCAAGCCACCCTGCTGCTGACCCAGGCCTGCCTGCCCGCGATGCGCGCGGCACGCTTTGGCCGCATCGTGAACATGGCCTCGCGCGCGGCGCTGGGCAAGCCGGAGCGCGTGGTGTATTCCGCCACCAAGGCCGGCCTGATCGGCATGACCCGCACGCTCGCGATGGAACTCGGCGGCGATGGCATCACGGTCAATGCCGTGGCGCCTGGCCCGATTGCGACCGACCTGTTCCGCAAGAGCAACCCCGAAGGCAGCGAGCAGACCAAGCGGATTCTCGCCAGCATCGCGGTCAAGCGGATGGGCACCCCGGAAGACGTGGCTCGCGCCTCGATGTTTTTCCTGTCGCCGGAGAACGGCTTCGTGACCGGCCAGGTGCTATATGTGTGCGGCGGCACCACCCTAGGCGTGGCACCCGTGTAGTCCCGCGGCGTGACCGGTGCAAAACGCGCACCCGTCATCACGCCGCAGCATTTAGTCCGTAGAAAACTAAAAAAGATGACCCGCGCCACAAGCGCGGGCTTACAGCGATTTATCCTGGAGCAAACATGAAATCTCATTCCCAAGCTCGCACCCCGCACAACAGCGCGCGCCGCCGCCTGCTGGCTGCCGGTGTGGCATTGGCCGCCACCTTCGGCGGCATGACCAGCGCGGCCTACGCGCAAGGCAACTACCCGACCAAGCCGATCACCATGATCGTGCCGTTCTCGGCCGGCGGCACCACCGACATCCTGGCGCGCATCGTCGGCCTGCAACTGGGCAAGGCGCTCGGCCAGCCGGTGGTGATCGACAACCGTCCGGGCGCGGGCGGCAATATCGGCGCATCGATCGCGGCCAAGGCCCCGGGCGATGGCTACACCCTGTTCATGGGCACCATCGGTACCCACGCCATCAACCAGTCGCTCTACTCCAAGCTGCCGTTCGATCCGGTCAAGGATTTCGCGCCGATCTCGCGCGTGGCGATGGTGCCGAACATCGTGGTGGTGAACCCCAAGGTGCCGGTCAACAACATCAAGGAACTGATCGCCTACGTCAAGGCCAACCCGGACAAGCTGTCGTACGGTTCGTCGGGCAGCGGCTCGTCGATGCACCTGTCGGGCGAGTTGTTCAACTCGATGACCGGCCTGCATATCCAGCACATCCCGTACAAGGGCAGCGCCCCGGCGGTCAACGACCTGCTGGGCAACCAGATCGGCCTGATGTTCGACAACATGCCGTCGTCGTACCCGCACGTGAAGGCCGGCAAGCTGCGCGCCATCGCCGTGACCTCGGCCAAGCGCTCGCCGGCACTGCCGAACGTGCCGACCGTGGCTGAATCCGGCGTGCCGGGTTATGAAGCGACTTCCTGGTTCGCGCTGTACGCCACCGGCGGCACGCCGCAGCCGATCGTCGATCGCCTGAATGCGGAAGTGGCGAAGATCCTGGCCATGCCGGAAGTGAAGAAGCAGATGGCCGACCAGGGCGCGGAGCCGCATCCCGAGAAGCCGGCCGAACTGGCCGCTTTCATGAAGACCGAGACCGCCAAGTGGGCCAAGGTGGTGAAGGCTTCGGGCGCCACGGTGGACTGATCGATCCCCGCACGGTGGCCCCGGCCMGGGCGTCTGCCCCGGGCCGATGACAGTAAAAAGGCCGGCCCTTCGGGGCCGGCCTTTTTACGTGCGCTTGACATGTGGACGCGCTCAGGACAGAAAAAAGCCCGCGGTAGCTTGCGGGCCCAATCCTGGCCCCCACACGCGGGGCAGGAGGAGACAGGGGGGAAACAATGGCAGGAGACGGTGCACGGCAAGCGCCGCGCATCGGCCATCAGGCCAGGCTGTACTTCACAACCTGTTCTTCCACGCCCACAAAACGCACCAGCTGGCGCAAGCCGCTGGCGTATTCCTTGATATGGTGCCCGTCCGGCGTATCCGGCAGGCGGTAGTACACGGGCATCGTTGTAGCCGACGCGGGCTGGCTGGCGGCTTGGGGCTCATCGGCCTCCCACGGGACATCCCGGTCTTCGGCGAAATCTGTTCGTCCTGGCATGGACCACTCCTGGTGAATGACTGGCATGGCTGTGCCGTGGCCGAGAACCGGCAACAGGCATGCGGAATGACTATGTCTGCAAATGTATTGCACCCTGCCGAAAAATGCTATTTAGCATTTTTTAGATCTGCATCAGCGTTGTCGTTGCCTTGTCATTTTTCACGTGCCCGACCGCCGGAAATTGGCGGTATCCGTGGGCGGCAGCCCTGGCGGGGCCTGGCTTTGCGCTACCATAGGCGCTCGCCACCCAAAGCCATGGCGGCAGCCATGTGCCGCCACCGGGCGACCGGCCTCCACGTCACGCTTCCCGCATGTCCGTTCAGCACGCACTCCTGACCTCCCTCCTGGAAAAACCGTCTTCCGGCTACGAGCTGGCCCGCCGCTTTGACCGCTCCATTGGCTATTTCTGGCATGCCACGCACCAGCAGATCTATCGGGAGCTGGGCCGCATGGCGGAGCACGGCTGGATTGCCGCGGACGAGGGGGAGGGGGACGCCAGGAACCGCAAGAAGGTCTACTTCGTGCTGCCGCCAGGGCGCGACGAACTGGCGCGCTGGGTGCTGGCGCCTACCGCCGGCCTGGACGTGCGCGATGAAATCCTGGTGAAGCTGCGCGCCGATGCCGTCGTGGGCCCGCTCGGGCTGGGGCCGGAGATGGCGCGGCTGATCGGTCTGCACCGCGAGCGGCTCGAGACTTATCGCCAGATCGAGCGGCGCGATTTCTCCGCCGCGCAGCCCACGCGCGCGCAACAGTTGCAGCACGCCCTGCTCAGGCGCGGCATCCGGTATGAAGAGGATTGGGTGTCGTGGGCCGAGGAATTGTTGCCGCTGCTGGACAAGCAGGACGACCCGGCCTGAGGTCGCGCCGGGCGATCGCGCCCGGCGGATGGGACATGCGTGGAAATGGGCGGCAATAGGGGGATCGGACCGGTGGCCAGGCGCGGCAGTGCGCTGGCCACCGTCAACAACGCTCAGGCCAGGTCGGCCGCCGTCGCGCCGTTGGCGTAAGCCGTTGCCGGGGCCAGCCCGAGGCGGCGGCGCGCCAGCGCGTATTCCTCGCTGAAACGGCGCACCAGCTCGGCGGCCGGCACCACGCGCTTGATGGCACCCACGCCCTGGCCAGCGCCCCAGATGTCTTTCCAGGCCTTGGCGCTGCCCGAACCGAAGTTCATCTTGGACGGATCCGATTGCGGCAGCGCCTCCGGGTCAAGCCCGGCATTGACGATGCTCTGGCGCAGGTAGTTGCCGTGCACGCCGGTAAAGAGGTTCGAGTAGACGATGTCCGACGCGGTGCTGTCGACGATCATCTGCTTGTAGCCGGCCTGCGCGTTGGCCTCTTCGGTGGCGATGAAGGCCGAGCCCACATACGCCAGGTCGGCGCCCGCGGCCAGCGCCGCGAKGATGCCRTCGCCGCTGGCGATGGCGCCCGACAGCAGCAGCGGGCCGTCGAACCACTCCCGGATTTCATGCAGCAGCGCAAACGGCGACAGCACGCCGGCATGGCCCCCTGCGCCCGAGGCGACCGCGATCAGGCCGTCGGCGCCCTTCTCGATGGCCTTGCGTGCGAAGGTGTTGTTGATGATGTCATGCAGCACGATGCCGCCATAGGAGTGCACGGCATCGTTGACTTCCTTGCGCGCGCCCAGCGAGGTGATGACGATGGGCACCTTGTAGCGCACGCACAGTTCCAGGTCGTGATCGAGCCGGTCATTGGACTTGTGCACGATCTGGTTGACCGCGAACGGTGCCGACGGGCGGTCCGGATGCTTGGCGTCGTGCTCGGCCAGCTCGGTGGTGATGCGGTCCAGCCAGTCGTTGAGCACCGGACCCGGGCGCGCATTGAGTGCCGGGAAGGAGCCGACCACGCCGGCCTTGCAYTGGGCGATCACCAGGTCGGGGTTGGAGATGATGAACAGCGGCGAACAAACCACCGGCAGCGAAAGACGGTTCTGGAGAATGGCGGGAAGTGACATGGCGTTTCTGCGAGAGTGAATACAGTGGAACGGGTAGGAGCACGGCGATGCGCTCAGGCGCTGGCGCCCTGCAGCACGGATTTCTGGCTGGCGAGGCGGGCGCCCATGGCGGCGGCGAGCGCGTCCAGGCCGCTCTTCGGGCGGACCATGACTTCGAAGTCGTCGATCTTGCCTGCGTCGTTAAATCGGATCATGTCGATGGCCTTGACGGATTTGCCATCGACCATCGCGCTGAACTCCAGCACCACGCTGCGCCCGTCGTCGCTGACGAACGTGCGGTGGTAGCGGAAGTCCTGGAACACCTGGTTGACGGATTCCAGCACCATGCGCAGGGCAACGCGGCCCGGGTACGGCGTGTGGGCGACGGGCGAGTGAAAAACCACTTCGTCCGCCACGATGCTGTCCAGGTCGGACATGGAATGGGTGGCGATCATGCGGTGCCAGATGGCTAGCGAGGCCTGCGCCGCCGCTGACAAAGTTGCTTGGGTCACGTGTCTCCTCCGGTTGGGCCGAGGGCGTGGGAGTCGCCCATTGCGGCACGCTGCGCAACGCTTGCCAGCTTGGCCCTTCAGGGCCCGCGGCAGCGGCGGCTTACACATCGCTATGCAACCAGTTGCATAGCGATGTGTGAAAGGTAGCAGCAGACGACGCCAATTGCAATGGCCTGGYGTTGCAAGTGCAGGACCCGGCGCGTTCGGGATTGCCGGGTGAGCCCCGCCCGTGCTTGAGCAGTGCGCAAACGACTCTGTCTTTTGTGCCGACTTGTCTACAATACCGGCATTGCCGAAAACCAACGCAGGAGCGCGAGTGAGTACTGACATAAGCGCCAACGGGCCATCCCCTGACCTGTTCGATGCTGACCTGGAGGCTTGGCGGAAGCAGCCCGAGCGAGCCTTCGACGGCTGGCTGGCTAGCCACGGATTTCGCCGCGGCACGGCCGTGGTGTACCGCGCGATGTGGGGCAAGCTCTTGCGCTGGTCGGCAGAGTGCGGCCTGGCGCCGCTGTCGTGGTCGGCGGAGCAGATCGGGGCCTTCCTCGACGAGCAGGATCTGCACAAGCACCATCGTTACCGCTACACGCGGCTGATCGAGCGTGTCTTCCACCATTTATCGCTATTGCACGACGGCTTGCACAACCCCGCCAGCCAGGCCGTGCGCGCTCACCTCGCCGAAGGCGAGAACGATCCGACCGCCTTCCTGCTGCCCGCCGAGCGCGATGCCCTGATTGCCCGTGTGCTGGCACCGGCGGCCCTGGCGGCCGGGCAGGGCGGCGCCGCGCTGTCGGCCACCCAGTGGAAGCGCGCCCGCGATACCGCACTGGTGGCCGTGTTGCTGGGCGCCGGCCTGAAAGTGGGCGAAGCGCGCGGCCTGGTCATCGACAGCATCGCCGAGGATGCCGCCAGGCTGCGCCTGGTCCGCGCCGACAACGGCCGCACCTACGAGGCGCCGGTCTTTGCCTTTGCGCGGGCGGCGCTGCTGGCCTGGATGGAAATCCGCTCCCATACCGGCACGCTGGGCAACCTGGTGTTTCCAGCCATGCCAAGCGGGCGGCACTTGCACGCGGCCTCGCTATACCGCCGCGTGGAGATCCTGCTCGACGAGGCTGGCGTGCTGGCGGGGCGCAGCGAGCGCGCGTCGCCGCAGACGCTGCGCAATACCTGTGGCGCACTGCATTTCGAGGCCGGAGCTGGCCCGGCCGAGGTGGCGCAATGTCTCGGCATGCGCGACCTGGAGTCCGGCTGGCGCTTGCGGGCGGCTTTTGAGGCCTGGCAGGCACGTGCCGGCCTGAAACCGGCACACAGCGGTCCCGGTGACACAGGCGCGACAGAAGTGGCCTGCTATGCTTAGCCGTCCTTTCGACCTGTTTCGATCCGAGGCGGGCGACCCTGGCTGGCCGTGGCTGCTGCCCGCCAGGACTGCGCCGCGATATGGCATTTGTTGCATCGTGCGCGCTGTCCTGGCGCCCGTTACGTCTCTTTTCACAACTATTTGATGAATCGCTATGTCTGAAACCTTGCTGCTCACGGGAGCTACCGGTTATATCGCCTCGCACACCTGGGTCGCCTTGCTCGAGGCCGGCTATCACGTGATCGGCCTGGATAATCTCTGCAACAGCAATCGCGTCGTGGTCGAGCGCCTTGCGCAGATTACCGGCCAGCGCCCGCATTTTGTCGAAGGCGACGTGCGGGACCGCGCTTTGCTGGACCGTTTGTTCGCCGAACACCGGATCTCGGGCGCGATTCATTTCGCGGCACTCAAGGCGGTAGGGGAATCGGTCAGCAAACCGCTGGATTATTACGACAATAATCTCAATGGCCTGCTCACCCTCTGCTCGGCCATGAACACGGCCGGCGTGAAGCAGCTGGTGTTCAGCTCTTCCGCCACCGTTTATGGCAATCCGCATGCGGTGCCGATCCTGGAGGACTTTCCGCTGTCGGCCACCAATCCGTATGGCCAGACCAAGCTGATGAGCGAGCAGATCCTGCGTGACCTGGAACTGTCGGACCCCGCCTGGCGTATCGCCTACCTGCGCTATTTCAATCCGGTGGGCGCGCACGAAAGCGGGCTGATCGGCGAAGACCCGGGTGGCGTGCCGAACAACCTGATGCCTTATGTGGCGCAAGTCGCCGGCGGGCGCCGCGAAAAACTGCAGGTGCATGGTGGCGACTATCCCACGGTCGACGGCACCGGCGTGCGCGATTACATCCACGTCTGCGATCTGGCAGCCGGCCACCTTGCGGCCCTGGTCTACCTGCGCGACCAGCAGCAATGCCTGACGGTCAATCTCGGCACGGGGCGCGGCTACAGCGTGCTGGAGGTGGTCGCGGCCTACCAGCGCGCCAGCGGGCGCCCGGTGCCCTACGTGATCGGGGACCGCCGCCCTGGCGATATCGCTTCGTGCTACGCCGATCCCGCGCTGGCGCAAAAGCTGATCGGCTGGCGCGCGCAGCACGACATCGATCGCATGTGCGAGGATTCCTGGCGCTGGCAGTCGATGAACCCGCTGGGGTTTGCCGGCTAAGTTGCCCGGCCGCACGCGTGGGCACGCGGGCAAGCGGGGCGCGTATCCGCTTGTGCGTCCCCGGTTTCTCCGGCGCGGCGAGGGCAGGGGTAGAAGGAAATGAAGACGGCCGGGCAAATGCCCGGCCGTCTTCAGGGTTCCTGCGGGCATGCGGCAGAGTCGGCCGCCATGCCCGGCGTCGCGCCCGACTTTAGCGAATCAGGAAGTCTTCGATGGTCTTGCCCGCGGCCAGGGCCTGGGTCAGCCAGCCCGGACGCTTGCCGCGGCCGGTCCAGGTATTGCCTGCGCTGTCGCGATAGCGAACCGGTACCTTGCGGGTGGCCTTCTTGCTGGCGGCAGGCTTGGTGCCGAAGCCCAGGTCATCCGCGGTCAGTCCATATTGGTCGATTTTCTGGCGAATATCGGCGATGACGGAAGCCTGCTCGCGGGCCTTGATTTCCTCGGCCTGCTTTTGAAGTTCGCTGATTTTCTGAACAATTTCCTGATAAGTCGCCATTACGAGCCTCGATTTACTGGGTGAGCATGATGAATCGGATGAATTATAACGGCCGCAAGCGATCCTGCAAACGCTTTTAACCCMGATGGGGAGAATTCTGATAAATCATCTGCTCCATCTAATTAATGAACTTCCGCGCAGGCCGCCGGTCATCGATGGGGCCGGATTTTCCGGCGTGATGMCCGCTTTGGCAGCTCGCCGAAATCCATGCGTAGCGCAGATTCGTTTTTTTTACATTTGCGCTGCGCAATAACCCTTCCCATTGTAATGATGAGGGTCATAAAGTGCTTTTGCTGCAACAATGCCGATCCGCCTCCAGTTTGAGCGAACCCTCATCCGTATCCGCCATGCCTGATGACTCGATTAACGCCGGCGCCGCTTGCCGGCGCGTCCCCGTGGAACTGGCAAAAGCCTATCGCCTGCTGAATCACGGCCCGGTGACGCTGGTCACCAGCGCGCATGGTGGCCGCCGCAACGTGATGGCGGCATCCTGGGCCATGCCGCTGGATTTCCAGCCACCGAAAGTCGCGGTAGTGATCGACGCCAGCACGCTCACGCGCGAACTGGTGGATGCCTGCGGTGAGTTCGCTCTGAACATACCCACGCGTGGGCAGGCTGCCGCCACGCTGGCAGTGGGCTCGCGTTCCGGCCGCGAGCAGGACAAGTTCGCCGCAGCGGGACTGGCCACGTTCGCGGCGGCGGAAATCGCCGCGCCGTTGGTGGCCGGCTGCCTCGCCTGGCTGGAGTGCCGCGTCATTCCCGAGCCAGCCGTTGCCGGCCGCCACGACCTGTTCATCGCCGAAGTGGTGGCCGCGTGGGCTGACTCCGCTGCATTTTCAGAGGGTAGATGGCATTTTCCGGATGCCGAGTGCCGCTCGATACACTATCTGGCTGGCGGCGCCTTTTTTGCCACGGGCGAGGGTTTTCAGGTAGTGCCGGGAGAGCGCGAATGAACAGGGCGAGGGCGCTGCGCCGCGGCCGTCCCGCCGTGAGCGGCCTGGCGTGGCGGGCACGGCACCCGGCTCAAGGAATCGCGGGACACCGCCGTTATCTGCCCTGAGCGGGTCGCAGGGGTGTCGATCCGCCGGGCCGGGGCCGGTGGAGGCCTCGCGCATTCCTTACCGTATCGGGTGCTTCATGTCTTTCCATAACAATATCCAGATCAAAACTCTGCTGCGCGGCGCAATGGCAATGTTGTCGCTTCTTCTGATGCTGGTTGGCGGCGTTGGCCTGTATGGCATGTCGCACAGCAATGACGCGCTTCAGGAAACCTATGGTAACCAGCTGGCTTCGTCGCAGGCGCTGGGCGAGGCCATGCTCGGCATGACGCGCATGCGCCTGGCCCTCGATCGCGGCGTCATGCCGGGAGAGGGCGATGATGCCAAGGCAGTGGTGGACCGCTCCATGGTATTCGTCGACAGTGCCGAGGCGGCCTGGAAGCGATACTTGGCGCTGCCGCAGGACGCCGAAGAAAAGGCGCTGGCCACCGAGTTTGGCCGCAAGCGCCAGGACTTCATGGAAAAGGGCATCCTGCCCGTGCAAAAAGCCTTGAGGGAGAACAACGCGGACGCGGCACTCAAAATTGCCAAGAAGGACTTGCCCGATCTGCAGCGCAGCATGGCAACGGCCTACGAGGCACTGCAGGCATTCCAGTACCGTACTGGCGAGTCCAATTTCAATGACGCGCAGGCTGGCTTCCGGCAAGTGCGTGTGCTCTGCTTCCTGCTGATCGCCTTTGGCCTGGTGGTGGCCGCGCTGTGCACAACCACCTTGCAGCGGGCCATCGTCCGGCCGGTGGAGGAAGCCCTGGCAGTCTTCGAGCGTATCGCCGCGGGTGACCTGACCTCGCGTATCACCAATGTGTCGCGCAATGAGGTGGGCCGCATGATGCAGGCACTGGTCGCCATGCAGGAAAGCCTGTCGAACATTGTCTCGCAGGTGCGCGGCGGCACCGACTCGATCGCCTCGGCCACGCAGCAGATCGCCACCGGCAATCTCGATTTGTCGCAGCGTACCGAAGAGCAGGCCTCGTCGCTGGAGGAGACCGCTGCCAGCATGGAAGAGCTGACTTCGGCCGTGCGCCAGAATTCGGACAACGCGCGCCAGGCCGGCGTGCTGGCCAGCGACGCTTCGCAGATCGCGCTCAAGGGCGGCGACGTGGTGGGCCGCGTGGTCGATACGATGAACGAGATCAACGGCTCGTCGCGCAAGGTGGTCGAGATCATTGCCGTGATCGAAGGCATTGCCTTCCAGACCAACATCCTGGCGCTGAACGCCGCGGTGGAAGCCGCGCGCGCCGGCGAGCAAGGCCGCGGCTTCGCGGTGGTGGCAGGCGAGGTGCGCACCCTGGCGCAGCGCTCGGCCGCCGCCGCCAAGGAGATCGAGGCGCTGATCAGCGAATCCGGCCAGCGCGTGGAAAGCGGCACCAAGCTGGTCGCCGAAGCCGGCCAGACCATGGGTGAGATCGTCAATGCGGTCAAGCGCGTCACCGACATCATGAATGAGATCAGCGCGGCCACGCAGGAACAGACCAGCGGCATCGAGCAGGTCAACCAGGCGGTCACGCAGATGGATCAGGTCACCCAGCAGAATGCCGCGCTGGTGGAAGAGGCCGCGGCGGCAGCCGGCGCCCTGGAAGAGCAGGCGCAGAAGCTCAATGGCGTGGTGTCGGTGTTCCGTCTTTCGGGCAGCCACGTGATGGCAGCGCAGCCGCCGGCAACGCGCGTGCCCGTGGCCGCCAAGGCCGCGGCGAGCCGTTCGCCCGGGCGCAAGCCGGCCCTGCCGGCGAGCCCGCGCACGCCGGTCCTGCACCAGGCACGCGCAGCGCGTCCGGCCGTCCCGGCAATGGCTTCGGCCAACGCTGGCGGCGACGACTGGAGCGCGTTCTGAGCCATGGTTGAACGTTTGCCGCCGTTTTCATCACCGGGGAAGCGCGTGTGATGCGATGATGCGGGTTTTGCGCCCGCATCGCCTGGATCGTCGCGCCATCGCCCCCAATTTTTGCGCAGCTTCCCTATTGACATGAGTGCTAGCCTTCTGCTGCTCGCTGCCCTATCCGGCCTCGCGGTCGGGTTGGGGATACGTGCAGCCAAGCCGGACCGGGCGCTGCCTAGCGGGCCGGCCCGATCGCTGCAATGGGCGGTCTTGCTGCTCTCCCCTGCTTCCGTCGGCCTGCCGTTATGGGTCGCGCTGGGTTCCGGCAGCCTGCGCGTCACGCACGACGTGTCGCAGACCGCGGCGGCACTCGCCGCGACTGCCGCACTCACGCTTGCCGTTCCCTGGCTGCGCCGCAACGTGCAACTGCGTGGTGCAGCGCTGGCGATGACGCTGGCCGGCGCCGGCGTGGTGGTGGCTGCCGGCATGCGCCTGAGCTCCCTGTGCGCAGAGGCCCCGCACCCGTCCGCCCTTTGCCTGAATCCCGGCAGGTTCATGCCGCCGGCCTGGGTGGCGGCGGGCGCGCTGCTTTTGCTGCCGCTGGGACTCTTCGCCCTGCGCCGCGCCAGCCTGCCCGGATGGCGGCTGGCCAGCAGCGGCAATTTCGCCAGACCGCAGAGCCATGCCCTGGACGAGATGTTCGAGGACCATCCGCCCGGCACCGGCGGCATCGCCGGCAGCGGCGGCCCGACCGTGCCGATGCGGCGCCGTGGCCGTATCCCGGGCCGCCTGACCGTGCGCGCGACCGCGCGCGGGCATGGCACGGTCGGGGAGTACAGCGTCAGCACGGACCTTCCGGACCGCACCGGCTTTGCG
>NZ_JBFTSF010000211.1:0-11745 GCF_056399905.1 Cupriavidus sp. 01L46 | reverse complement strand
GGTACTCCAGTTGCCCGTCAGGCAGCCAGCGCGCCAGATCACCCGTGCGGTAGAGCCGCGCACCGTCATCGGCAAACGGATCGGGAATAAAGCGCTCGGCGGTGAGTGCCGCGCGGTTCAGGTAGCCACGGGCCAGGCCATCTCCCGCGATAAACAGTTCCCCGGCCACACCCGGCGCCACCGGATGCAAACCCGGATCGAGCACGCGGATGCCGAGGTCGGGGATGCGCTCCCCGATGGGGCTGCGTGCGCGCGTGGCGGGGTCCAGGTCGGCACACCTAATCGGCCGGTACGTCACGTGGACCGTGGTCTCGGTAATGCCGTACATATTGATCAGCTGCGGCGCGGCATCACCGGCATGGTCGATCCACGGCCGCAGCGCCTGCGGATCGAGCGCTTCGCCCCCGAAAATGACGTAGCGCAGCGCCAGCGGCGCCCCGTAAAGCTCGGGTTGCGCCAGCAAGGCGCGGAAGGCCGATGGCGTCTGGTTCAGCACCGTGACGCGCTCGCGCCGCAGCAGCGCGATGAATTCCTGCGGGGCGCGGCTCACGTGGAAGGGAACGATCACAAGCTGGCCGCCGTGGCACAGCGCGCCGAAGATCTCCCACACCGAGAAATCGAATGCATACGAGTGGAACAGCGTCCAGACGTCGTCCGCGTTGAAGCCGAACCAATGCTGCGTGGACGCCAGCAGCCGCGACAGGTTGCCGTGCTGCAGTTGCGCCCCTTTCGGCCGCCCCGTGGAGCCCGACGTATAGATCACGTAGGCCAGATGTTCCGGCCGCACGTCGACATCGGGCGCCGTGTCGGGCCACACGAGATCGTCGGCGTCGGCATCCGGCATCAGCACCGGCAGGCCATCGCGCGGCGGCAGCAGGTCGCGCAGCGCCGGTTGCGTCAGCAGCGCCGCAATGCCGCTGTCCTCGAACAGATAGGCCAGCCGCTCGGCCGGATAGGCCGGATCGAACGGCACATAGGCGCCGCCGGCCTTCAGGATCGCCAGCAGCCCGACGATCATCTCGGGCGAGCGTTCCATGGCGATGCCGACGCGCACCTCGGGCCCCACGCCGAGTGCGATCAGCCGGTGCGCGAGCCGGTTGGCGCGCCGTTCGAGGTCTCCGTAGCTGACCGTGGTGTCGCCATGGCGCAGGGCGACGGCATCGGCGGAACGCACCGCGTGGCGCTGGATCTGGCGATGCGCGGGCTCGATGGCAGCGGCGCGCCGCAGCGGGCGGCCGGCGGCAAGCTGGTGCGCAAGCACCGCGCCATCGTACGCGTCGAGCAGCGGCGTCGCCGTCAGCGGCAGGTCCGGTTGATGCATCAGGCCCGACAACTGCGTCACGTAGTAGCGCAGCAGGCGCTCGGCGCTGGCGGCGTCGAACAGCGCGCAGTCGTACTCCAGATGGAGCGTGACATCCTCGGCGCCGGTTTCCGCATCGAGAATCAGGTCGAACTTGGCGCCCGTCTCGCTGGCCTCCACAGCCTCCACGGTCAGGCCCGGCAGCGACAGCCCGGCACCTGCCGTGGCGGTGCGCAGGTTGAACATCACCTGGAACAGCGGCGGCCGGCCCGCATCGCGCGGCACGTGCATGCGGTCGAGCAGCACTTCGAACGGCAGTGCCGCATGGCCCAGCGCGCCCAGCGCATCGGCGCGCAGGCTTTCGCAGAGCGCGCGGCCGGTCACGCCGGGCAAGACGCGCGAGCGGTAGACGTGGGTATTGGCGAAGAAGCCGACCACATCGTCGAGCCCATCGCCGTCGCGGCCGGTGTGCGGCACGCCCACGGCAAAGTCATCCTGCCCCGCATGGCGGCTCAGCAGCGCCTGCCACGCCGCCAGCAGCGCCACGAACGGGGTGCAGCGCTGCGCGACGCAGAACGCGCGCAATGTGCGGGCGAGCCGAGCGGGCAAGGCAGCGTTGACGCGGCGGGCGATACGCGTCGCGTCGGCGCCATGCGGGCGGTCCGTGGGGAGCTGCAGCGCGGGCACATGGCTACCCAGCAGGCGTTGCCACCAGTCGCGCTGCGTATCGAGCGCGCCGCTTGCCAGGGCATCGCGCTGGCGGCTGGCATGGGCGGCAAAGGTCGCACCCGGTGTCGCAAGGCGCACGGCGTCGCCCCCCAAGGCTTGACCGTAGGCTTGCGCGAGATCGCGCGCAATCACGGCATTCGAGACGAAGTCCGAGACGATGTGGTGCAGCGACAGCAGCAGCACGTGGTCGTCGGGGGCGCGCATCAGCAGCGTCGCCCTCAGCAGCGGCGCCTGGCCCAGGTCGAACGGCCGCGCGGCTTCGGCGTCGATGCGGGCGTGCAACGCGTCAGCGCCCATCGCCAGCGGGGCCTCTGCCAGCGCRAACGCCGGCGAGGGCTCCACCACCTGTCGCGGCAGCGCGCCCGGCGTGGCCGCATCGGCGACGAAGCGCGTGCGCAGCGCCGGATGCCGCGCCATCACGGCGCGCAGCGCGGCATCCAGCGCGGCGCGGTCCAGCGCCCCGCGCAGCACATAGGCGCRCGTCTGGTTGTAGGCAGTGCTGCCCGGCTCGTATTGCAGCAGGAACCACAGCCGCTGCTGCGAGAACGACAGCGGGGCGTCGCCGCCATCGGCTGGCCCGGTGGACGCCATGGCGTCGGCATCCACGCCAGCAGGCAACTGGGCGGCCGCGTGYGTTGCGGATTCGGCGTCCTGCTCCAGCAGAAGCGCCAGCAGCGCTGCCTGCTGAGCAGCGTTGGAAGATTGCATCATGAATGCGGTCCTGAAGAAGTAGCCTGTTTTCCCGGTATCCCGATCGGTCGACGCCCCGGCGCGTCCATCGCGCCGGGGCTGTCGTCATGCCGTGGCGCCGGCCGATGCGCGCAGGGCGGCAAGGGCCTCCGGAGTCATCGCCGCCAACTGGCGTTGCAGGCCGGCGAGCGTCTCCAGGCCATCGGGGTCCGTAGCCGTGGCGCGCAGGGCGCCGGCCAACGCGGCGGCACTCGGGGCGTCGAACACCACCGCAGGCGCGATTTCCAGCTTGAGCAGCTTGCGAATCCGCGCCACCAGCTTGATGACCAGCAGCGAATGGCCGCCGGCCTCGAACAGATCGTCATGGACCGCCAGCGTGGGCGCGCCAAGCAGATCGCGCAGTTGGTCGAGCAGCAGCGCTTCCAGCGCGCTGTCCGGCTCGCGGGACCGGACGGACGCCCCGGCCGGCTCGGCAAGGACCGAAGCAGCGAGTGCCCGGCGATCGATCTTGCCGTTGCGCAGGCGCGGCAGCGCCGCGAGGGCAAACCACTGCGCGGGAATCATCGGATCGGGCAGGCGCTCCGCCAGCACCTGGCGCAGTGCATTGCGTCGCGCGGCTGTCAGCGCGCCATCCGCTTCCGCCTCGGGCACGAGCCACGTGGCCAGACGTGTCGTACCGTCGTCGGCTGTCACCGGCAGCACGACCGCCTGACGGACGCCGGGCAGTGCTTCCAACGCCTGTTCGATCTCGCCGCACTCGATGCGGAATCCGCGAATCTTGATCTGGCTGTCGGCGCGGCCAATCAGCTCGATACCGCCTTCGGGCAGATAGCGTGCAAGGTCGCCGCTGCGGTAAAGCCGCCGGCCAGCGTGCTCGGGATGCGGGACGAAGGCGTCACTGGCCACGCCACCGAGATAGCCGGCGCCAAGCTGGGCGCCGCCCAGATAGAGTTCGCCCGTTTCACCGACCGTCGCCGGCTGCCCCGCCACAGTGCGGACATGAGCCTCGCAGTTCGCCAGGACACGCGTCAGCGGCAGGGGCGCTTCCGGCAGGTCGGCGGCACGGCCCGCTTCGTGGACCAGGATGCCCACGGTGGTCTCCGTGGGGCCGTAGTGATTGCAGAGGCGGACATCGGGTGCACGCTTGCGCAGGCGCGCCAGCAATGCCGGCGAGGCCGCTTCGCCGCCCACCACCACCGTGGCGTGCGGCGGCAGCGCCAGCGGCGCCGCATCGCCGTCGAGCAGCGCATCGAGATGGGACGGGACGATCTTCAGGCAGTCCACCTGTTCGCGGGCAAGGAAGCGGGCAAAGCTGGCGGCATCCTGCATATCGGCATCGTCCGCCACACAGAGGCAGCCGCCATGCCACAATGCGCCGAACAGCGTGGTGTTGCCGAGATCGGCCGCCACGGTGGACGTCAGCGCAAAGCGCTCGCAGCGATCGAGCCGCAGCGCCTGGCCGGAGGCCGCCGCATAGTTAAGCAACTGGGCGTGCGAGATCGGCACCCCCTTTGGCGTGCCCGTGGAGCCCGACGTGTAGAGCACGTAGGCCGTCTGGTCCGCTTCGATATCGGGCAGCGACGCCCCGGACGTGACGCCGGACGAAGACGCCCGCCACGCGACGACATCCGCGTGCGGTGTCGGACCGGCTGCGTCCGCGAGGTGCGCGGCGTCGGTCAGCACCAGCGTGGCGCCGGCGTCCGCCAGGATCCGCGCGCGCCGCTGCGGCGGCCATGCGGGGTCCAGCGGCAGATAGGCGCCACCGGCACGCATCACCGCCAGCAGCGCGATCACGAGTTCGCCGGAACGTGGCAGCAGCAGGCCCACCGGCTGGCCCGGGCGCCAACCCAGTGACGGCAGATGGCTCGCCAGCGCATCGACGGCGGCGGACAGTTCCGCATACCCCCACTGGCGACCACCGGCGGATAGCGCGGCGGCCAGTGGCCGTTCGGCGGCCCAGTGTGCCAGCCGCTGCGGCAGCATCTGGGTGCCGACGTGCAGCGCCGGACCGTGCATCGCCGCKATACGAGCCTGATCCGCGGCCGTGGCCAGCGGCAGCGCCGAGACGGTGGTCCCCRACTGCGTCGGCAGGGTCCGCAGCAGGGTCAGGTACTGGTCGAGCAGGCAGGCCATCGCGTCGGCGCRATAGTGCTCAGCCCAATAGTGCAGCGCCAATTCGCCCGGCAAACCAGCATCGCCGGCATGGACGTGCAGCGCCAGCTCGACGCCCGGCGTCGGTGCCTGCGGCGCAGCGATGCGCCATGCGATATCGCCGTGATGCGCGCGGAGCAGGGCAGGGCCGGTGGTGGCGAAGCCGATACGCGTCGGCGTGCCGGACGCGGCATCGGCCGTGGCGTGCTCGCGCCAGCCCGCGTGCTGCTGAAGCTGGGCGCTGAACTGGCCGAGCCAATCGGCGACGCTGCGTTCCGCGTCGGRCTCTACCGTGACGGGGAGCACGGACTCGTAGCGGCCGACGGCGCCGGCCAGCGCCTCGAAATCGTCGCGGCTATCTTGCCACCAGCCCGCGCAGAATCGGCCCGTGGGATCGAGTCGGGCGAGTAGCAGCCACCATGCCGCCTGCAGCACATGCACGAGCGGCAGGTCGAGCTGGCTGGCCAGGCCGGCGAGCGCAGCGGCATCTGCCTCCGGCAGTGGTGCCGATAGCGTGCGCAGCGCGCCAATGGGCGCCGTGCCCGCCTGCCGCCACGGCAGGCGCGGGGCGTCGAGCCCGGCAAGACGGTCGCGCACGGCCTGCCAGTAGGCTTGCCCGGCCTCGACGTTGTCCTGCGCGAGACCGGCGGTCCACTCGAGGTAATCGGCATAGGACAGCGGGGCTTCCCCGGCCGGCACGGCGTCGTCGGCGTACGCCTGCGCGAGTTCGCGCATCAGCGTGACCAGGCTCGGGCCATCGATGGCGAGCGGATTGGCGGCCAGCGATACGTACGTACGTTCGGCGCCGCCCGGTTCGCGAAGGCGCTGGACGCTTGCCTGCAAGGCCGGCACATCACCACGGGCTGCAGGCGCCGACAGCGTCATGACGGGCGCCGGGCCTTCGAAATGCTGGCGCAGTCCGCGCAGGCCGTCGACGCGTCCGAATGCCAGGCGCGCAGCCGGATGGCGCGCGGCGACGTGCGCCAGTGCCCGCTGCAGGCGCTCGGAATCGAGCGTGCCGTCGAGGGTGGCCGTCAGCGTGAGCGGAACGTCCGCGTGTGCTTCGAATGCCCGCTGTTCGCGGCCAAGGGCCTGGGCGTGGCCCGGGAAATCGCTTCCGGTGCCGAACGGATGGACGATGGCATTCATCGTTCAGCCCTCCAGCGTGGCGAGGGCCACTTCAGCGCTGTCCGCCGTAGCGGGACGGCCCGCCAATGCCAGCAGGTCGCGGCGCTCGAACATGTCGCCCATCGCCACGACGATCTTGCGCGGCCCCTCGAACGGATCGCGCGCGTGGGCGGCCAGCATGTTGTCGAGCATGACCACGTCGCCCTGGCGCCACTGGAAGCGCACGGCGCAGGCTTCATACAGTTCGCCGATCAGCGCCATCACGTCGTCGCCGATCGGGCTGCCGTCGCCAAACAGCACCTGCCGTGGCATCCGCTGCGGGCCGACGATCTCCAGCAGGTCGCGTCGCCCCTCGGGGTCCAGGCAGGCCGTGTGGTGCAGCTGCACCTGATTGAAGAAGCTGCGCTCGCCGGTGACCGGGTGGGCAATCACGGCGGGACATTGCTCGCGGGTCTGCAGCGTATCGGCGTCCAGCCATGCGAAATCGGTGCCCGAGGCGCGCAGCCGGGCCTCCACCTCGTCGCGCGAGTCCGTCTTGAAGAAGTCGCGCCAGCTCACATCGAGCTTGTCGTTGAACGTGCGCACGTAGCGCAGCCCCTTGCTTTCGAAGCGGGCGGCCAATTCGTGCGGCAGCCGGCGATACATCTCGCGGCAGTCGACAATCGGCGTGGCACCGCCGACGGGCGAGGGCAGCTCACAGAAGAACCACTGCTTGCGCGGCCAGCGCGACAGATGCGCGCTTTCATTGTGGTACAGGATCATCTCGCGCTCCGGATACGGCGTGGAGCGATACGTGTTGCGGCCGCCTTCCTTCTTCGGCAGATCGCCATACGACCCATAGAGCCCCGGCTCGATCGATTCCGCGAACCGTTCGAACTCCTGCGGCGTGCGCAGGCCGAAGCCGCGCAGCAGGATGCCGCCGTGGCGGCACAGCGTGGCCTCGATGTCCTGCCGATGGGCCAGCGCCCATGCCACGGGGTCCAGGTCCGGCGTGGTCGGTTCGATCACGATGGGGAAGGTCTGGCCCGGCGACAGGAACGACGTCCGCACGAGCAGCGCGGCCGGAGCCGCTTCTGCCGCCGTTTTCGGGAGCCCGGCGACCTTGCCGAGTTTGTTGAGCTTGGCGAGCTTGTCGAGCTTGTCGAGCTTGCCGGGACTGGAAATCTGGCTGGAAGTCATGGCGGGCATATCGGTAGCGGGTTCGCAAAGGCTGGCCGGCACAACGAGGCCGGACAACGGAAGGGCGGGGTTCGACACGGCCTGGGCCAGCACGGCGCCGTAGGCATCGGCAATGCGGTGCGCGGTGGCGCGCGCGAACAGGGCCGTCGCGTAGACCCATTCGGCGCGCAGGCCATCGGCGTGGGGGTCGAGGAACACGGCGAGGTCGAACTTGGCGGCGTGGACAGGCGTCGGCAGGCGTTCGGCACGCAGGCCCGCGAACTGGCGCGCGTCGGCAGGCGTGTTCTGCAGCACGAACAGCATCTGGACCAGCGGGTGCCACGCGCGCTCGCGCGGCACGCCGGCCACTTCGACAATGCGCTCGAAGGGAAGAGCCTGATGATCGAAAGCGGCCAGCATGGCATCGCGCAACTGGGCCAGCAGGGCAGCGAACGTCAGCGTGGCATGGGGCCGCGCGCGCAGCGGCAGCACGTTGACGAAGAAGCCGATCAGTTCCTCCAACTCGCGCCGCGTGCGGCCGGCCACGTCGATGCCGACCAACTGGTCTTCGGCACCGCCCAGCCTGTGCAGCAGCGCGTGGAAGGCTGCCAGCATCACCATGTAGCGCGTGGCGCCGTGGGCACGGGCCAGCGCATCGACGCGCGCCAGCAGCGCATCGGGAAGCTCGCTGTGGCAAGCGGCGCCGGTGGTCGAAGCCACGGGCGGGCGACGGTTTGGCGACGGGATCATCGTAAGGCGCGGCGCGCCTTGCAGCGCATCGCGCCAGAACGAGGCCTCGGATGGCTGGGACCGCGCGCCGTCCGCGCCATGCTGATGGACGGCGTAATCCGCGTACTGGATCGGCAGCGGCGGCAGATCGAGCGCGGTGCCCGCGATGGCGGCGTTGTAGCCGGCCGCGAGCGTATCGAGCAGGATGTCGATGGACCAGCCATCGCCGACGATATGGTGCAGCGTGAGCAGCAGCGCGTGATCGTCGTCGGCCAGCCGCACGAGCCGCGCGCGCAGCAGCGGGGCACTGGACAGATCGAACGGTTCGCGCGCCTGGGCCTCGGCCAGTTCGTGCAGGGCCGCCGCGCGCTGGGATGCGTCCAGCGACGACAGGTCGTGGTATGGCAGATCGATCGTCAGCGCGGACGCGATGCGCGCGGTGGGCGCACCGTTCGCGTCGGCCGGATAGGACGTACGCAGGATCTCGTGGCGTTCGACGAGCGCGTTCAGGCTGGCGCGCATGGCCTGCGCGTCGAGCGGGCCGGCAAGGCGCAGGCCGCCGGCCATGTTGTAGATCCAGCGGTCAGCGKGCGCGGCAATGCGGTCCGTCAGCCACATGCGCTGCTGCGCGGGCGCCAGCGGCATCTCGCCGGTACGCGGTCCGCGCGCAATCGGCGCGTCGGCGCCATCGTTGCCGCCGACTTGGAGCGACTCCAGCGCGGCCGCGCAGGCGGCGAGCGTAGGGTGCTCGAACGGCAGACGCATGGGCACCGCCGCGCCGAATCGCTCACGCAGGCGTGCCACAAGGCGCGCGGCCGTCAGCGAACTGCCGCCGGCCGCAAAGAAATGAGCCTGCCGGTCGGCGGGCGCCGCGCCCAGCAGCTCTTGCCACAACGCGGCAAGGGCAATCTCGGCTTCGCCGCGAGGGGGCTCACCGGCGGCCGGGGCCTGGCCGTTGGCGGAGATTCCGCCGCGCGAGAAGGCGCCATGCGACCACACGGCGCAGGCGTCCAGGCCGTCGTCGAGCCAACCCTGCCGACACGCGCTGCGTTGGAGCTTGCCGCTGGTGGTCTTGGGCAGGCCACCGGGGTTCAGCAGCAGCGCCACGGCCAGCGTTTCGCCACAGGCATTGCCGACCGCTTCCGCGAGCGCCTGGACCAGCGCCACATGTCCGATGCGCTTCTGGTCCGGCCGCGAGATCTCGACGGCAATGCCAATCGCCTCGCCATTGGGGCCCTGCACGGGAAACGCCGCCACGCGGCCACGGCGCGCGGCGGTGACCTTCGCTTCCACAGCCTGCTCGATATCCTGCGGATAGAGGTTCTGGCCGCGTACGATGATCAGGTCCTTGCGCCGGCCCGCGATGTAGAGCTGGCCGTCGCGCATCAGGCCGACATCGCCGGTGCGCAGCCGGCGTTCGGCACCGGCGTCGCCAGTGAACGTGGCCGCCGTGGCGCTGGCATTGCGCCAGTAGCCGTGGGCCACGCTCGGGCCCGCGATTTCGATCTCGCCAACGTGCCCATCCGCGACTGCCCGGCCATCCCGATCGGCAATGCGCACGGTATGGTCGGCGCGGGGGAATCCGCAAGCGACCAGTTCCATGCCGCTGTCGGTGGCATTCGCCGTCTTCCCCAGGCCCTGTGCCAGGGCGGCAGGGTCGAAACGCTCGCTCAGCATGCCCGTGCCACGCTTGCCGCCAGTGGCGAACAGCGTAGCCTCGGCGAGGCCGTAGCACGGATACAGCGCCTGCTTGCGGAAGCCGGCCGGTGCGAAGCGGTCGACGAAGGCACGCAGCGTGTCGGCGCGCACGGGCTCCGCGCCCGAGAATGCGACGTCCCAGCTCGACAGGTCGAGCCCTTCGAAATGGCTGTCGCGCACGCGTTCGACACAAAGCCGATAGGCGAAATCGGGGCCGCCCGACAGCGTGCCGCGATGCCGGCTGATGGCCTGCAGCCAGCGTGCCGGCCGCTCCAGGAAGAACTGCGGCGACATCATCGCCACGGGCACGCCGCTGTGGATGGGCTGCAGCAGGCCGCCGATCAGGCCCATGTCGTGATACAGCGGCAGCCAGCTGACCATCGTGTCGCCGGGCCGCACGCCCATGCCGGTCGCGATCGCCACCTCGTTCGCAATGACATTGCCATGGCTGACCATGACGCCCTTCGGCGAAGCCGTGGACCCCGACGTGTATTGCAGGAAGGCCAGCGTGTCCGGGCCGGCAGGGTAGGGATGCCAGTCGTCCCGCGTGGGCGGCTGCGGATCATCGGCCAGGATCACGGCGGCACGCGGTGCGATGGCGGCCAGCGCATCGTGGTGCGCGGTGGCCTGCGCCGTGCTGGTCAGCAGCAGCGCGGGGTCCGCATCGCAGGCCATGGCGCGCAATCGCGCGACCTGCGCCGAGCGGACCGCGCCGGGCTCGAAGGCGGGCACGGCGATCAATCCCCCGTAGAGGCAGGCGAAAAACGCGGTCATATAGTCGATCCCGCTGTCGAGCAGCAGCATCGCGCGGTCGCCGGGCGCGGCGCGCGACGCCAGATGGGAGGCGAGGGCGCGCACGCGGGCATCGAGCGAGGCGTAGTCGTAGCGGGTATCGCCGGCGGCGTCGATGGTGATCAGTGCCGTATCGCCGGCGCGGTGCACGGCCAGTTGGCCGAGGTGGGCCACCAGCGTGGCCGGGACGTTTGGAGCGGACTGCATACTTGGGATCGACTTTTCAGGTAGACGGTTGGCTTGGATGCTTGGGCGACGCGGCGGGCGTCACGCAAACGCGGGCATGGTGGATGCCTGAGGCGCCTCCAGATGGGTCACGAGGCGGCGAACCACTGCGGCCGGATCGTCGTGCAGGAAGAAATGCCCGCCGGCAAACCAGTCCAGCGTGTGGCCGACCTGGGATTCGATGGCCCAGGCATGGAGGTCGGCGGGCAAGATCGGATCGTCGTGGCCCGCGAAGACATGCAGCGGCATCGGCAGCGGTGGGACGTCGGCACGCTGGAAGCTCTCGCAGACGCGATAGTCGGCATCGAGCACGTCCAGCGTCATGCGCAGCAGCTCGGGATCGGCAAAGACGGCCTCGGGCGTGCCGCCGTGCTTGCGAAGGTCTTCGGCCAGCGCCGCGTCGCCGCGCAGGGCGGCCAGGCGCCGGGAATCCCGTCGGGTGGGTGCGGCGCAGCCGGAAACGACCAGGCCACGCGGCAAGCCATAGCCACGCTCGCGCAGCAGATGGCAGACGCGCCAGGCAAGCAAGCCGCCCATGCTGTGGCCGAAGAGCGCATACGGCATGCCGGCATGCGCGCGATGCCGGCACAGGGCATCGGTCATCGCGCTGGCAAGGGCCTCGAAATCCCGCAGCAGCGGCTCGTCGAGACGCGCGCCACGGCCGGGCGGCTCCAGCGGAACCAGCGCGATATCGGCCGGCAACAGGCGGCGCCAGCGCAGATACGTCGTGGCACTGGCCCCCGCGTGCGGCAGGCAGAACAGCTGCAACGCGGCCATGGTCAGGCGTTCGTCCGCGTTGGATCCTCCATGAAGCGGCGCAGGCTCAGCGGACGCATGTCGGTCCACGTGCGCTCGATATAGTCCAGGCAGGCCTGCTTGCCACCGCTAAAGCCCGCCGCGCGCCATCCGCCCGGAATGGCCTTGTAGTCAGGCCAGATCGAATACTGCTCTTCGTGATTGACGAGAACCAGGAATGTGGCGTCGTCGCGATCGAAACTCATGGAAAGCTCCCGTTCGGTACTGGATCATCCGGCGCCACCGATATGGCGCCCGTCACCTTGTTGGACGAAACGGGGAAGCAAGTATTTAGGGGATATGGCGCCCGTCACCTTGTTGGACGAAACGGGGAAGCAAGTATTTAGGGG
>NZ_JBFTSF010000210.1:0-11766 GCF_056399905.1 Cupriavidus sp. 01L46 | reverse complement strand
GTACTCGTTCGCCACCAGCTATGAGCGCGGGCCGCTCGGCATGGCGCTGGCCTACGAGGTTCACCAGCACTACCAGACGGCGGGCCGCAACGACGATGCCATCAAGGTGGGCGTGTCCTACCAGTTTGCCAGCGCCAAGGTCGCCGCCCTGTATGAGCGGCTGCACTACCGCACCGCCACGGGCGACCTGACGCGCAACGGCTACTACGCCTCGGTGGTGCAAAAGCTCGGGCCCGGCAGCATCAGGCTGGGTTTCGCGCTGGCCAGCAACGGCGCCGGCAATGCCACCGAGACGGTGGGGTTCTTTCGCAGCGGCGCGCACACCGGCGCCACCCAGATCACGGTCGGTTATGACTACCCGCTGTCAAAGCGCACCGCACTCTTTACCTACTACAGCCGCATCAACAACCAGAAGAACGCCATCTACGATTTCGCCATCAACAGCCTCGGCGTTTCGGCAGGCGCCGATCCGCAGACCTTTGCGCTAGGCATGCGCCACAACTTCTAACCCTCGAACCTGACCATCGCGCCGCCCAGCCCGGCCGGACCACGATCCGGCCGGACCCGAGGCGGTGGAGGAGACAACCGTGATTCGAAACATCCTGCTATGCGCCACCCTCGCGGTGAGCGCCGGGGGCGCGCTCGCCCAGCCGCCCCAGTATCCCGCCAAGCCGATCCGCCTGGTGGTGCCATTCTCATCCGGGAGCGCGACCGACATCCTRGCCCGCATCGTCAGCAACAAGCTGGGCGAATCCGGGCGCTACCAGATGATCGTGGAGAACCGGCCCGGTGCGGGCGGCACGCTCGGCGCGGGGCTGGTCGCCAAGGCCGCGCCGGATGGCTACACCCTGATCCTGGTATCGGTCGGGCATGCCATCAATGCCACGCTCTATCCCAAGCTGTCGTACGACACCGTCAAGGACTTCGCGCCGGTGACGCTGGTGGCGACGGTGCCTAACGTGCTGGTGGTGAGCAGCGCCAGCAAGCTGGATTCGGTCAAGGATGTGGTGGCAGCGGCCAAGGCAAAGCCTGGCACGATGAACTTCGACTCCGCCGGGTCCGGCAGCTCGACCCACCTGAGCGGGGAGTTGTTCAAGATGGAAGCCGGCGTGGATATCGCGCACATTCCCTACAAGGGCACGGGCGAGGCGCTGACCGATGTCATGGCGGGCCGTGTCGACCTGATGTTTGCGCCCACTGTCTCCGCCATGCCGTTCGTGCGCCAGGGCAAGCTCAAGGCGCTGGCGGTCACCACGCCGAAGCGGGCTACCGCCTTGCCGGATATCCCGACGGTGGCGGAATCGGGCTTGCCGGGCTATGCCTTCGAGTCATGGTTCGGCGTGCTGGCGCCCGCGGGCACGCCCAAGGAGATCGTGGCCGCGCTCAATGGCGAGATCGCCAGTGCGCTGGCCACGCCAGCGGTGCGCGAGCGGCTGTCGGTGCAAGGCGCCGAAGCGCGGACGTCCACGCCGCAAGAGTTCGAGCGCTACATCAAGGCGGAGATCGCCAAGCTGGCGCCGGTGGTGCGGCAGTCCGGCGTGCAGGCCGGGCAGTAGGAGGCGCGAGAGGGCGGTTGGCAGGCAAGCCGGCGCGGCGCGTGCGTCTTCGCTTAAAATGGCTTGTTCTCACTCACCGCACACCAGCCTCCCTGCCCGCATGGACCAGCGCAAGCGCATTACCCTGAAGGACCTGGCGGCGAAGGCGGATGTCCATTACTCCACCGTTTCCCGGGTGATGAATACCGCCACGCGGCACCTGGTCGCCGATGAGGTGGCCGAGCGTATCCTGCGCATGGCGGACGAGCTCGGCTTCCGGCCCAACCGCATCGCCGCCGGGCTGCGCACCAAGCGCTCCGGGCTCGTCGGCGTGGTGCTGCCGGATATCTCCAACCCCGTGTTCCCGCCGATCCTGGCCGGGCTCGAGGGCGTGCTGGCCGCGCAGGGCTATGTGCCCATCGTGGTCAATGTGGGCGCCGACAAGACGCGCCAGCGCTTTGTCATCGACCAGATGATGKGCCGCCAGGTCGACGGCCTGATCCTGGCGACCGCCGAGCGCGAKGATGCCGTGCTGGACTACTGCGTCAAGCAGAACATCCCCGTGGTGATGGTCAATCGCGGGGAAGATCTCGGCCGGGTGCCCTGCGTGGTCAGCGACAACCTGCTCGGGATGCGGCTCGCCGTCGATCATCTGGTGGCGCTCGGGCATCGCCGCATTGGCCATATCGCCGGGCCGGACTCGCTGTCCACTGGCCACCAGCGCAAGCAGGGTTTTATCGATGCGGTGCGGCGCAACAAGCTGCGCAAAGGCGAATGGATGATCGTGGAAGCGGCAAGCTACGGCCGCGAAGCGGGGCGCGAAGCCTGCCGCGCGCTGCTGGCGCAGTTTCCCGCGTTGACCGCGATCGCCGCGGGCAACGACCTGGTGGCGCTGGGATGCTATGACTACCTGCGCGAGGCCGGGATCGCATGCCCCGCGCGCGTCTCGGTGATCGGGCACAACGATATGCCCTTTGTCGATGCGCTCACCCCTCCGCTCACCACCATCCGGATTGCCGTTCACGAGATGGGCGTGCAGGCGGCGACGCTGCTGCTGGCGCGCATCGAGAACGCGAAGGCCGAGGCTGCCAGCGTGGTGCTCCGCCCGGAGCTGATCGTACGCGGCTCGACGGCGCCGCCGGCGCACTAGGCCGAAGTTTGACTCGGTGACCAAGACTAACCTGTTGAAGCGCTTCGAGTTTTTTTGAACGGCAGGGGTTGGCTACTGGGAACAGCCGGGGTCGATGCCGAGCAGCGCAAAGGCTTTGCTTTGCAACGGCGTGGGACGGGTCGTGATGACGATCTTGGCCTGTGGATTGACCGAGGTGGAGGTAATGTTATAGGTCAACGTGGCGAGGTCTTGCAGCAGCGTATGCAGGCTATGCACGGGTAGGTCATCGTCGCTACGGTGGCGCGCGGCTTTGGCGTTAGCACCCTCGGAGCGCAACGTCGGCATCACCGGATTGGCACGCTGATCACGCAGCGTTGCCAGGTCCTCATCGTCGTGGAGCAGTGGCTTGAGCGCTTCGCGCAGATGCCACTCGACGTAGTAGGCGAGCATGCATAGAAACACGTGTGCGCGCACGCGCGACTCGCTGAAGTGATAGATCGGACGCACGTGCAGATCGACGGTCTTCATCGAGCGGAAGGCCCGCTCGACCTGCGCCAGGCTCTTGTAGGCCAGGACCGTCTGGGTGTCGGAGAGCCGTTCACTCGGCACGTTGGTCCGCAGTACGTAGAGTCCATCGAGAGCGGCCTCGGCATCGATCTGCTCTTGCTTGCGGGTGAACGTAAAACTCGTCTCGGTGATGTTGAGCGCAAAGTGCTTGGCCATCCGATAGCGCTCGATCACGCGCCCCACGCGCAAGCCAATCTTGTCTTGGCCGTGCAGGCGATTGCGGGTGCGCTCGGTGGCCTGCACGATCGTGGCCAGTTCCACTTCGGTGGCCGCCAGCAGCTCGGCGCGCTTCCTGGCGCGCTCCTCGGCCAACGCCGGGTTGCGGCAGACCACCAGCCGCTCGCCCGGATAGCGCGCGCTGTCCAGTGCGATCAGGCCGCGCTCGTCGAACAACGAGGGCTGCCAAGGGCCGCGCTCCTCGATCAACTCGGCAATCTGCGGCGAACGCAGCGCGGTGATCCAACCCATGCCGGCCGGGCGCAGCACCTGCTCGATCCGCGCGGCGGTAATCATGCCGCGATCGCCCACCCACACCACCTGTGACAGGCCAAAGCGCTCCTTGAGCTTGCTGATCTGCGCGGCCAGYGTGGCCGGATCGGCAGTGTTGCCGGCAAACACCTCGACCGCCACTGGACAGCCATCGGCGGCGCATAGCAAGCCAAACACGATTTGCGGGTCATCGCGTTTGCCGTCGCGCGAGTAGCCGTAGCGGGCGAGCGCGCAGTGCCGGCCGGTGACCCACGTCGAGGTGAGGTCATAGAGCACCAGCACGCCGTCGCTCAGATGCTGGCGGGCCAGGCTGCGCTCGATGCGCGGCTGCGCCTCGCCGAGCCAGTCCAGCGCGGCGTAGATCCGCTCGGCCTCGAACGCGCCCAGTCCCAGCACCTGCGACAGCGAATGGGTTGCAGACGCCGGCTGCAACATGCGCCAAGTGGCGAGCTTGGAGCCCGGCGCCAACACGCGCGCCACCACCAAGGCCAACACCAGTGAGCGCACCGGGGCGGGCGCCGGGTCAAGCAGCTTGGCGAGGCCGCAGCGCCGGGCGATGCCCAGCACAGCTGCCACATGGCCATGCGGCAGCGACCGCTCGATGCTCATCGCCGCCTGGGTTGACTCAACGGCGACGCCACCTTTGAGCAGGATGCGGAAGTGTTCGATGAGCTGCGGATCCCAGTGGGACAGATTGGCGAGGGTGCGTTTGACGACCTTGCCGCCCTCACGATAGCCCTCACGCAGGAGGATCGCGGGCGGGGAGTTTCGATTGGGGACGGTCTCAATATACATGGGATAAGCATATTCAATGGACCCCGTAAATCAAGGTAAATATCGTCACGAATGGATCATTTACATGGGAACAATCATGGCACAAAAAATGGCGCAAAAGCGCGCCACCTCTTGCTTAGCAATGTTTCAGGTGCTCAAACTTCGGACTAGGCGGCTCGCGCAGGCGAGCAACCCGYATTTTCCGGGAATCGCAACGGTGGTCAACTACACATCCTTGTAGTGGGCATGGGCCATCGGCTTCAAAGTCATGCGCTGTAAGGGCTGCAGGCCATTTCCGCGTTGTGCGGACCCGATGCGGCAGCGTTTTCGGCCTTGACCTTTCGGTGCTTTCATCCACAATGCAAACGATTGCAAAATCGACGCGAAGCGGCTGGAATTAGCCGGAATCGTGAGGCTGGCGAGGTGCCTTTGCATGGGCTCACGGCCCGGCTACACCCAGGGATGGGCTGTGCACACCCCTGGACAATGGCCGGCCCCATGCGGATAGGGAAGAATCGCGCTGTCCGCCAGGCAGGTTGGCGCATCTCGCGTTGCCGTTTATCCCGGAGTTTGAGAATAGAGGATTCAATGATCGTCGCATGCCTTTTCCCCAGGTGCCGGGCATAGGACGCGGMATGGCGATATCCGGCAGCTATCCCAGTCCCGGCGGCGCCTGGCTCGTCGACGACGGCGTGGTGCTGGTCGTGGACGATGACGCAGCCTTGCGCGATGGCATTGCCAGCCTGTTCCGCTCGATGGACATCCAGGTCAGGACCTTTGCCTCCGCAGCCGAGTTCCTGAGCGTTCCGATGCCCGATGTGCCGTGCTGCCTGGTGCTGGATGTCCGCCTCAGGGGGGCCAGCGGGCTGGAGCTGCAGGCCATGCTGGCCGAGGTGGGCTGCCCGGTGCCGGTGGTGTTCATCTCCGGCCACGCGGACGTTGCCATGTCGGTCATGGCGATGCGGGCCGGCGCAACGCATTTCCTGACCAAGCCGTTCCGCGACCAGGACCTGCTCGATGCGGTGACGGAAGCCATCGGCAGGGACGTGCAGCGGCGCGCTTGCGAACGGCGCGGGCGCGAACTGAGGGCGGCGTTCGAGACGCTGACATCGCGCGAGCGCGAAGTCATGACGCTGGCGGCGGCGGGCCTGATGAACAAGCAGATTGCCGACGACGTGGGCCTGAGCACGGTCACGGTCAAGATCCACCGCGCGCAGGCCATGAAGAAGATGGGCGCGCGCACCTTTGCCGACCTGGTGGTGATGGCGCACGTGCTTGGCCTGAACAACGCGGCGGCGCAGGCGTGATCACGATGCGCAGACCCTATTCCTCACGTCATTCGCTGCGCAAAGGCAGCTTGGGCAATGCCCGCGCGAGGCGGCGCGGCCTGCATGAAAGCGAGGTCTCCCTGGCCGAGGGCCAGCGCATCAGCAAGACCGGCAGCTGGCAATGGTGGCCGGCGCGGCGCGAGATGCGCTGGTCGGCGGAGATGTACCGGCTCTTCGGGCTCGACCCCGCGCCTGGCGCACCGGGCATGCACACCTTGGTGGCGATGATCCATGCCGGCGAGCGTGCCCGCGTGCTCGCCGGCATGGCCCGCGCGTGCAAGGAGGGCACGCCGTTCCAGCAGGAGTTCCGCATTCTGTGCCACAACGGCGAAGAAAAACACCTCATCTGTGTGGGACAGCCGCGCCGGGGCAGCGAGCACAGCCTGGGCTTTGTCGGCACCGTGGTCGATATCACGGAGCGCCGCCGCGCCGAGGAAGTACTGCGTGTGGCGCAGGCGGAGCTGGCGCACGTGTCGCGCATCGCCGTGCTGGGCGAACTGACGGCATCCATCGCGCACGAAGTCAGCCAGCCGCTGGCGGGCATCATCACGCATGGGGAAGCCTGCCTGCGCTGGCTGGACCGGGCGCAACCCAACCTGGAGGAGGCGCGCAGCGCGGTGCAGCGCATGATCAGCGAGGGCCGGCGCGCMAGYGCCGTCATCGGCCGCACGCGCTCGCTGGCGGCCAAGAGCGTGCCGCAGCGCGCGCCCGTGGACCTGGGCGCCGCCCTGGCGGAATCCCTGGCGCTGCTGATGCCGGAAATGGGCAACCAGGGCGTGGCGGTGTCCGCCCATGTGGTGCCCGGCTTGCCGGCGGTGCTGGGCGATCGCATCCAGCTGCAGCAGGTGCTGATCAACCTCCTGCTCAATGCCATGCAGGCCTGCGCGGCGGTGCCAGCCGGCCTGCGTTCGATCCTGGTGCGGTGCGAACGGCTCGGCGCGGCGCCGCCGCGGCTGCTCTGCACGGTGCAGGACACGGGCCCGGGCATCGCGCCGGCGAACATTCCCAACCTGTTCGACGCATTCTTTACCACCCGGCCCGAGGGCCTGGGCATGGGCTTGTCGATTTGCCGCTCGGTGGTGGAGTCGCACGGCGGGCGCATCTGGGTCGACGAGCAGCCGGGTCCGGGCGCCACATTCCGCTTTACGCTCCCCGTGCGGGAAACGCGCTTATGATTGGTGTCTGACAGATGCCATCCCGCAGCAGGAGCGGCGGTTTTCACACATGCGTTCTCCCGATATTTCGCTTGGCGCCGCGATTCCCGCGGATGCGCCCCCCGCCCTGGCCGTGCTGCTTGGCGACATCAACCGTGCCCAGGATATCGAGGGGCTGGCGGACGCCGTCTGCACCGCCGCCAGGCTGCTCGGGTTCAATCATTTCTATTTGCGCTACAAGGGGCTGCCGGGCTCTGGCGCGGCGCATGCCGGTTCGCTGACCAGCCTGCCTGGCGGCACGAGCCTGCCGCTGCAAGCCCACGGCGAGGCCCTGGCGGCGCTGGTGGTCAAGGCGCGCGACTCCCTGGGGCCGGTGGTGTGCAGCAGCGCGGAACCCCTGGTGCGGGCCCCTGATGACGCGGCGCTGGCACGGGCCGAGCTGGACCGCCGGCTGACCGCGGCCATTGCCTTTTCCGCCAGCATGCCAAGCCACGAGATGGGCACGCTGGCGCTGCTGTCGCTCGATGGCAGCGCGGGCGACGACGAGGCCGCTGTCTGTCGCGCGCGCCTGTTCGGCCCGGCCATCACGCAAGCCGTGCTCGATCGTTTCTGCGTGATCGCGCGCGGGCGCGCCGAGCCGGCGGTGTCGCTGACGGCGCGGGAGCTGGAGGTGCTGCGTTGGGTGGCGCTGGGCAAGACTTCCTGGGAGGCCGGGCAGATCCTCGGCATCTCCGAGCATGGTATTTCCCACCACATGCGCAACGTGATGCGCAAGCTTGATGTGGGAAACCGCTTGCAGGCAGTGCGCACGGCGATTGCCCTGGGGCTGCTGCCAGGCGAATAGCGCGGCCAGGTTCGCCTGCGCGATCCTCCACGATCCTGTGTCACCCAGCCCGGCGTTATTCGCCCACCGGCGCCATGGCCACCTGCCAGCGCGGCGGGCTGCCGATGCTGGCGCTCAGGTGCTCGCAGAACGCCCGCACCTTGGCGCTGGCGCGCGGCAGCGCACGCAGCAGGTAGATGCCGGTTTCCGGTTGCGGGGCCAGCCCATCCATCTCCAGCTCGATCAGGCGGCCATCGCCGATATCGCCGCCGATCGACCAGTCCGGCATCAGGGCAATGCCCAGCCCTTGCAGCACCGATAGCCGCCGCGCGTCGCAGTCGTCGCACTCGAAGGCGAACATGGCCTGCTGCGTGGCGTCGCTGTCCAGCAGCTCCCGCCAGCCGCGCATGCTGGTGCTGTGGCGGCGGTCGATCAGCCGGTGGCTGCCCAGCTCGCTGGCGTGCCGCGGCTTGCCGTGGCGTGCCAGGTAGGCCGGCGAGGCGCAGATCACGTAGCGCTGGCTGGCCACGCGCTGGGCGATCAGGCTGCTGTCCGCCTGCTGGCCCACACGGATCACCAGGTCGATGCGCTCCACCACGGGATTGACGATGCGCTCGGTCAGGTCCAGTTCGATGGCCAGGCGCGGGTACTTGTCATAGAGGGCGGCCAGGTGCGGCACCACGTGGCGCCGGCCAAAGGCGGGCAGGCAGCTTACGCGCAAGAGGCCGCTCACGCCCTGCTCCAGCGAGGTGACCTCGCTGCGCGCGTCGGTCATGTCGTGCAGAATCTTGACCGCGCGCTCGAACAGCAGGTTGCCGGCATCGGTGCGGACCAGCGCGCGGGTGGAGCGGGTAAACAGCGCCACCTGCAGCTCGTTTTCCAGGGCGTCGATCTGGCGGGCCACCGATGAGGCCACCATGCCCTTGCGGCGGGCCACGGCGGAGAAGCTGCGCGCCTGGGCCACCTCGACAAAGATCGAAAGATTCTCCGCAAATTTTGCCGATTCCATTTGTGCGTCCTGTGCAAAGGCATTTCGCGGCCAGGCCAGATTGCCCTGGCCGATGCGACAGGTTAGCATCGAATCCATGCCTTTCGCTCGGGCTATCTTCGCAATTTTGGCAAAAGAACGCCATCGTGCACCTGTCTCGGCGTGCACGCCGGGCGAGGCGCGATCACCGCAACAGGAAGACAAAATGACAACAAGACTGGAGACAAGCCGTTCCGATCAACCCCGCGCCGCACGCGGCCAGGCGCTGCTGTGGCGCCTGGCGGCCACAGCAGCGCTGGCGCTCGGTCTTGCTGGCGGTGCCAAGGCGCAAACCTACCCGGCCAAGCCGGTCACGCTGATCATCCCGTTTGCAGCCGGCGGCACGGTCGACAAGGTGGGCCGCATGGTCCAGGAGGACTTCCGCGGCCGCCTTGGCCAGACGGTGGTCATCGAGAACCGCGCCGGCGCGGGCGGCACCATCGGCACCGGCGCCATCGCCCGCAGCGCGCCGGACGGCTACACGGTGGGGATGATCTTCGACTCCTTCGCCACTGAATCGTCGATGTACCCCAAGCTGCCGTACGCGCCGGAGCGTGACCTCACCGGCGTGTCATACATGGTGCGCTCGCCCATGGTGCTGGTGGTGCCGGCCAGCTCGCGGTTCCAGACGCTGCAGGATTACGTGGCCGCCGCGAAGAAGCCGGCCACCGTTTCCTATGCGTCGGTGGGTGCCGGCAGCTCCAACCAGCTCGCGGCCGAGCTGTTCCACGAGACCGCGGGCACCAGCGGCATCCACACCCCTTACAAGGGCGGTGGCCCGGCCATCTCGGATCTGCTTGGCGGCCACGTCGATTCGATGATCGCCAGCCTGCCGCTGGTGCTGCCGCATATCCAGGGCGGCAAGCTGCGCGCGCTGGCGGTGACCTCGCCCAAGCGCGACGCGCACCTGCCTGCGGTGCCGGCGATTGCCGAGACCTACAAAGGCTTCGAAGTCTATTCGTGGGTGGGCATGATCGCACCGGCCAAGACGCCGGAGGCCATCCTGAACCGGCTGGCGGCGGACATGAGCGCCACCCTGCGCGACCCCAAGGTGGCGCAGCGCCTGGCCGACGGTGGCTTCGAGGTGGTGGCGGGCGGCCGGCAGGAGATGAATGCGCTGGTCAAGAGCGAGTCCCAGCGCTGGTCCCGCGTGATCAAGAGCCGCAATATCGTGGCCGACTGAGCATCGCATCATGAAATCCTTCATCTACCAAAGTCATCCGCAGCGCGTGGTGTTTGGCGCCGGCGCGCTGGCCCGGCTCGGGGCCGAGATCGACGCGCTAGGCGCGCGCCGCGTCCTGGTGCTGTGCACGCCAGGCCAGCGCGGCCAGGCCGAGCATGTGGCGGACCTGCTGGGCGAGCGTGCCGCGGGCGTCTTCGACGGTGCCGTGATGCACGTGCCGATCGAATCCGCGCGCGCTGCCCGCGAGCAGGCAGCGCGCCTGGGCGCGGATTGCGCGATGGCGATCGGCGGCGGCTCCACCATCGGGCTGGGCAAGGCCATCGCGCTGGAGTCGGGCCTGCCGGTCGTGGCGGTGCCAACCACCTACTCGGGTTCCGAGATGACGCCGATTTTCGGCCTGACCGAAGGCGGCATCAAGCGCACCGGCCGCGACGCGCGCGTGCTGCCGCGCACCGTGGTGTACGACCCCGAGCTCACACTCGGCCTGCCGCTGATGCTGAGCGTGACCAGCGGCATCAACGCCATCGCGCACGCTGCCGAAGGGCTCTACGCGAGCGACGCCAATCCCGTCACCAGCCTCATGGCGCGCGAAGGCATCGCCGCGCTGGGCCGCGCGCTTCCCGCCCTGCGCCAGGCGCACGCCAGCGGCAGCGCACCGGCCATGCTGGCCGCGCGCAGCGATGCGCTGTATGGCGCGTGGCTGTGCGGCAGCGTGCTGGCCAACGTTGGCATGTCGCTGCATCACAAGCTGTGCCATACGCTGGGCGGCAGCTTCAACCTGCCGCACGCCGAGGTGCACACCATCGTGCTGCCGCATGCGCTGGCCTATAACGCGAGCGCCGCGCCGGAGGCGATCGCCACGGTGGCATCGGCGCTTGGCGCGGCGAGCGCTCCACAAGCGCTGTTCGATCTGGCCCGCGACAATGGCGCACCGGTTGCGCTGCGCGATATCGGCATGCAGGGCGGCGACCTGGATCGTGCTTGCGAGCTCGCCTTGCTGAACCAGTACCCGAATCCGCGCCCGCTGGAGAGGGCAGCGATCCGACAGTTGCTGCAGGATGCGTTTGAAGGGGCGCGGCCTGCGGCATGAGGGCCGCAATCAGTGCGCCAGCGCCGCCACCCGCTCACCCACGTATTGGCCAATCGCCAGCGATGCTGTCAGCCCGGGCGACTCGATGCCAAACAGGTTGATCAGGCGGGGAATCCCGTGCTCGCTCGCGTCTTGCACGATGAAATCGGTTGCACTGTTGTGCATCGACGAGCCCGGGCCGGCCAGGCGTGGGCGGATGCCGGTGTAGCCGGGCTGCAGGTCGCCGTCGCGCCAGTCCAGGTCGGGGCCGAACTTGCACTGCCCGCCCAGGTCCAGCGTAACGTGCGCGCGCAGCGCGCCTTCGCGGCCGGTGGGATAGACCAGGCGGCGAAAGGGCGAGGGGCGGGAGAGTGCCCAGCTGCACGTACTTGTGCAACTCGGGAATGTCGGCTTCTTGCACCGCCACGATCAGCTTGCCGATGCGCTCATGGCCGATGCCGCGCTCGGCGCAGTACGCGTATAGCGCTTGTTTGCCGGCTACGCAGAGCTAGCCCTTTAGCGAGCCCGGGGCGTACGAGATGCCTGCGTGGATGACYTCGGAGTTGCGGGCGCTGGTGTGGGTGCCGAAGGCGTTTTCGGCTTCGAGGAGGATGACTTCGCGGCCGGTGGCGGAGAGGGTGCGGGCGATGGCGAGGCCGGTTACGCCGGCGCCGATGACGGCGCAGTCAACGCTTTCCATTTTTGG
>NZ_JBFTSF010000209.1:0-11769 GCF_056399905.1 Cupriavidus sp. 01L46 | reverse complement strand
CCGACAAAAATCACGGGCGGGTTGGCGGGGTCGATGAGGGCCTGCGAGGCATTGTCCGATGGCGTCGCGCTCTGCAATGCCAGCGCACAGCGATTCTGCTCCGCCGTGGGCAGCGACTTGAGGTTAGCGATCTTGCCGGTGAAGGTCACGCCGGCACGCGTTGGATAGACGCTGTTGGTGATCTTGGGCACTGGCGATTCGATGATCTGCAGCGTGTAGGTCATCGCGCTGGTATCGAACTGCATCTTGACGAGCTCGCCGCCGCCGGAGCCGCCGGTGAACACCGTCGTGTAGTCGAGCGAGGCGGGGCACAACGGCGCGGCGGCCGGGCCGGTAGTGGCCGGACCCGAAGCGGGGCAACTGCTGGTGCTGGCGCAGGACGCAACATCCGCCTTGGCCGGGTTGGGTACCCCATCGCCGCCGCATGCGGCGAGCATCAGTGCGAGGCTCGTGCCAGCCATCGCTGCAAGGCCATTGCATACATCCAGACGGGCCATGACTTGTCTCCTTCTTATCGGTCTTGTTGTTTTGCGTGCCGCCTTGCGCGGCAATGCACTGTCCTTTCCGTGCAGCGACTCTCGCTGCCGGGGCCAGCGAGCGTCAATAGAGCGTGCGTTCCAAACATGGCGTGCCGCGCCTGTGGCATGGCAGCGCAAGCGCTTGCGCCGCTTGTTCAAACCGCCGCGCACGTGCCCGCGCAAGCGGATTCAAACGCGCGCGGCGCTGCCTGGCGGGCACGGTGATGCAGCATCAGAATTTGTAGTCGCCGTTTTTTGCATCGAAGGCGCTAGCGTCGAAGGTCTTGCGCACCGCCTTCTCGAAGACAATCTTCTCGACCATGTTGCCCTCCGCGTCCCAGGCGGTTTCCACGCGCGGCCAGGGGTTCTTCAGGTCCAGCATCAGCTGCACCCGCTTGGCGTAGTAGCGTGGCGCACCGGCCGGCAGGTCCCAGGTGAGCGCGACCATGCGCATGCCCTGCTCCTGCACGATGTCCGCGCGCGTGAACTTCTCCGTGAGCCCGGCGGCGCGCAGCGACCTGGCATCGCGATCCAGCATCGACACCACGTACTGGAAGCCCAGGTCGCGCACCGTGTGGTTGGACTGCGCGCGCGCGATGGTGCCGTCGAGCGCGATCCACATCGAGGTGAAGCCCAGCATGCCGCCGAGGTGGCCGTACATCTCATCCTTGCGCTGCGTCTCGTCGTAGATGATTTCCTGGCCGGCCTGGCTGCCGCCTGGCAGCCACTTCGCATAGAGCTGGCGCGGCGCGTGGCGGTAGCGGATCATCATGCGCGCGGGCTGGTCTTGCCACTGGCCGTTGAGGCGCTCCTGGCGCGTCATCCAGTACTCGTACTCGGGGTAGCGGTTCATCTCGGTCTTGGCCCACAGCAGTGCGGCCTCGGGCTGCAGCGCGTTGATGGCCGCAAGCAGTTGCTCATCGGGCAGCTTCGCCAGTTCGCCGCTGGCGATCTGCTTCGACAGCAGCGCGGCCTGCTGCTGCGCCGTGAGCCCGTCGTAGGCGGTGCCGGTGCCGGCACTGGCGGGGGACTGTGGCTGCGGTTGTGCGAGTGCCGGCAATGCGAGCGCGAACGCGAACACGAACACACAGGCCGCTGCGGGACGGCGCAGCAAGGGCAATGGGTTCTTCAATGCGGATACGGGTGCGCTCAGCGCATGGGAATACAGGGCTTTCACGATGCGGGTCTCCTGTTGTGGCGCCGGCCCGCGCAAAAACGCGGGCGACAGCGGTCCACCGCGTGCGCCGGGCGTACGCGTGGTGTCGTTGTGAACGGAATGCCTGAGTGCGGATCGCCGCGGAAATGCCGGGCTAAGGACGGCCGGATGCCTGGCTCAAGCGGGGCTCTCGTAACTCGGGCTCCTGGCGGCAGCCAGGCCTGCGCCGGCGGTTGGCCGGCGCCAGCGCGCCGCTAGGTTCTGGAGCGGGTACGCATCCAGTCGTCGAGCGGATTGCTCGGGAAGACGAAGGGGTGCTCGCGCGCGCCGCGCACCGTCATGCTGGTGACGGCGGCGCGTGTCGCGCCCTCGTTGCGTGCCGCGCGGCGTGTCTTGCGCACGGCAACGGAAAGGGTGTCGGCGCGTTGCGCCTGTTCTGCCGCCAGGGCAGTCAGCGCGGCCTGGCCGGCGTGCGCTTCAGCGTGCTGGGTCTTGCCGATCTGGAATACGTCCTGCAGCGCGCACAGTTGCTGGCTGGCGGGCACGGGTGCCTTGAGCGCAGCCACCACCATCGCGCTCAACTGGGCGAGCACGTGCGCGTCGCTCAGGTCCTTGCCTTGTGTAAAGGCCGGCAGCAGGTTGCCAAGCTCGTCGCCGGCCAGCACACCGGCCAGCGCCTTGAGCGCAAAATTCAGGCGCCAGCCCAGCTCTTGCGGCGGGATCTCGGGCAGCGCGCGGGCGAAGGCATCGGAGAAGCGGCCGAACACCGGCGCGTAATGGCCGAGCAGATAAGACTGGATGAATGGCGAGGTATCGGAATACACGCGCCCGAGCAGCCGCAGGAACGACGGGCCGCCCACGTCGGGCTCGCGCGCCATTTGCAGCGCGGGCACGAAGAGCGCGCCCATCACGTGTTCGCAGCGGATCTGCGCGCCCGGCCAGCGCGCCTCGCAGGCATCGAGCAGCGCCAGGCGGCGCATGTTGAGCGGATCGAGCCGGCGGCCCAGGACCGCCTGCATCATGATGTCTTTACTGCGGAAGTGGTAATTGACCGCGGCCAGATTGACGATCGCGCGCGATGTCACTTGCCGTAGCGAGGTGCCTTCGTAGCCGACCTCGATGAACAAGCGCTCGGTGGCGTCGAGAATGCGGGCCTTGGTGTCTCCTGCCGTGCCTTTTCCGGTCTTCATAGGGGGCGTCTCTCTTATGGTCATGCCGTACAACCCCAGCAAAACTCCACACACTGCAGCAGCTCCCTGCTCTGACGGCAAACGGATGCTTGAAACAGTTGTACGGAGCCTAGCGAGCGCTGCGCGCGTTTCACAAGTGCATTTTTGGAGCGTTGCCTCTAAATGGATTGGATTGTGCCTGCATGCCGCGCGTGCCTCGCCGGATTTTGCTTCCCTGCCAAAGGGGGGCGCGGCCTTGCGGGCCAAGGCCCGCCGCCGCGCGCAGCGGCAAGCGGCGCTCATCGGGCCAGCTGCCCTGCCAGCGCCTGGGCGTTTTGCGCGCTGAGTGCGAAAACAGACAGTTGCGGGTTGGCCCCTATGCTGGTCGGAAACACGGAGCCGTCCAGCACCGACAGGTTGGCCAGCTGGTGATGGCGGCCATGGCTGTCGACCACCCCGCCCTGCGGCTGGTCGCTCATGGCGCAGCCACCCATCAGGTGCGCGGTAAACAGCGCGGCGCGGAACTTGGCCAGCGGCAGCGTGGCGATGCCCTGCCTGGCTTGCGCCCAGCTGTCGTAGTACGGCGCGTCCAGGTGGGCCGGCCGCACCCGCAGCGCGCCTGCGGCAAACTGCGCCTCGGCCATGCTCAGCCAGGCGCGCCGCATGCCGTCCCAGACATAGTCGCTGATGTCGTAGTCGAGCACCGGGCTGCCATCGTCGGCAATGCGCACGCGCCCGCCTTCGCTCTGAGCGACAAAGCCATCGCGCAGCAGCGCGAGCATGGCGTTGGCATGCGGCAGCGCGGCCATGTCGGCGCGCAGCGCCTCGCCCACCTGGTTGAACACGCCAGCGCTGATGCCGGGGAACAAGGGCGGTACTTCCAGCTTGTAGCCCATCGGGCCGGTGGCGCCATCCTTCCACTGGAAGTGATCGGAGGCGATCGATTGCGGTGCGCCGTAGTACGGGTCGACCTGTTCGGGCATCACCGCCACACTCAGGTTGACCGGATGGATGAAGGTACGCACGCCAACCCGCTGATACGGGTCCGGCACGCGCGAGCGCAGCAACAGCGCCGGTGTGTTGATGGCGCCGCCGGCCGCCACGTAGTGCCGCGCGCGCACGGTCACCGCGATGCCCAAAGGCGTGCGGCCATCGGCACCCAGCGCTTCACCAGCAAGCGTGGTGACCGTCTTGCCGTCATGCTCCAGCGCGCGCACCCGCACGCGGTGGACCAGCGTGGCGCCCTTGGCCAGCGCGGCGGGAATGGTCGATACCAGCATCGATTGCTTGGCGTTGACCGGGCAGCCCAGCCCGCAATAGCCGGAGTTCCAGCAGCCTTTCACATTGCGCGGGATCACGTGCGACTCCCAGCCCAGCTTGTCGCAGCCGCGCTTGAGCACATCGTTGTTATTGTTCGGCGGCATGCCCCACGGCGCCACCGACAGCCGTGCCTCCATGCGCGCGAACCACGGTGCCATGTCCGCGGCGCCGTGGCCGCTTACCGCGTGGTGCGCGGCCCAGTGCGCCAGCGTTTCCTTTGGCGTGCGAAAGCTCGACGACCAGTTCACTGTCGTGCTGCCGCCCACCGAGCGCCCTTGCAGGATGGCGATGGCGCCATCGGAAGTGGCGCGCGCCGCGCCCTCCTGGTACAGCTCGCGATAGGCGCGGCCCTCGTCCATGTCCTTGAAGCTGTCGGAGGTGCGCAGCGCGCCTTCCTCCACCAGCACCACGCGCAAACCGGCTTCGCTGAGGATCTCGGCGGCTACGCCGCCACCGGCGCCGCTGCCGACAATGACCACGTCGGCGTCGAGCGAAACCGGCGCCGTGAGCGTGGCGCCGTCCACCACGTTCCAGCCGGCGGCGATGCCGGCACTATAGATATCGGGAATAGCCATGAGGGTTTCGCGTATTGGGTATGGGTTGGCTTCAGGCGTGCAGCGCACGAAAGACCGCGGGATTGGGGCCGGGATAGCCGCTGCCCGCCCACGCCGCCGGCAGCAGGTAGTAGCCCACGCTGCTCAGCTTGACCAGCACCACGGCGCCGGCATTCAAGGTGGCGAAGCGGCTGGCGCGCCAGCGCGCGAGAAAGCGGCGCGCCTGCTGCGTGTCGGTCTGCTTCCAGTCCTGGCCCACACCCGCGAGTGCCCAGCGCAACGGCCCGATGGCGAGCAGGTCAAGCAGCTTGCGCAACTCCGCGCGCGCGTTGGCATCCATTGCGGCGCATGTGGCGTCGACATTGCGCACGGCCTGGCCGAGCTGCAGTTCGCGCGGGCCGCGCTCGCGCTCGGCGAGCTCCGCCACCACGGCGGGCAGCAAGGCGGTGAACAACGCCACGTCGCCTTCGCGCAAGAACTGCATGCCGGTGGCGGGTTGCTTGTGCGCGGGCGAGCAGCCGGACAATGCCGGGACCAGGCCGGCGCACGCGAGTGCGGCGGACAGGCCAAAGCCAATCTTGAGAAAGCCGCGCCGCGAGAGCGCGGACGCGGGCGGCTCGGTGGCCGGGGTGTGCATGGTGTGTCTCCTGTTTTGCGCTTATCCGTCTGCTTGCGGGTGCATTGCGGGTGCATTGCGCGGGCCTTGCGATGCGCGTTGCCGATACCCCGCATTGACGCTCGCCGCAGTTTGGATAAAGATCGGGCCCCGGTCTTGATCCCGCATGACAGGTGATTTGATGCCACGCGCCAACGCGGCGCTCCCCGCCGCTGCTATCACCGACATCGCCAGCGCTGCTTACGTCGCCGAGACGCCCGGCACCGTGTCGCTGCCCTACCTGCGCACCGTGCTCGACTACGGCGAGGCCGCCGGCATCGCGCTGGCCGACCAGCTCGTGCTGGCAGGGCTCGATCCCGCCCTGCTCGACAGCGCGGCCGGCCCCGCCACGCGCATCGGCGTCGCGCACTACCTGACGCTGCTCGATGCGCTGGAGCGCGCCGCTGGCGATCCGCTGGCGGGCCTGCACGCGGGCGCGGCCTTCCGGCCGCGCCACTATGCCGAGATGGGTTATGTGGTGCTGACCACGCCCACGGTGCGCGAGGCCATCCTGCAGGGCATCCGCTACGAGGTGCTGGCCAACGATATCGGCCGCACCCGCCTGCATGAAACGGCGCAGGGCGCGTGGATGACGTGGGAGGCGCAGCACGGCCCGCTGTCGCGCCACGCGCACGAGCTGCACATGGCCACGTGGATCTGCTTTTCCCGCTGGCTGCTGGGCGACGGCTTTTTTGCCGAGCGCATCGAGTTTCCCCACGCGCCGCCACCCGGTGACCACGCCGGCGACTACACCCGGGTATTCGGCTGCCCGGTGGTCTTCAACGCCGGGCGCCACGCCATGCACATCGATCCCGCGCTGCTGGCGCGCCCTTCGATGCAGGCCGATGCGCAAATGCAGACGCAGATGACGCGTATCGCCCAGGCCCAGCTGCGCGCGCTGGAGGCGGACGGCGCTGGCGAGATCGCGCAGGCGCGTGCCTTTATCAGCGCGACGTTGCATCGGGGCGAGGTGCCGATCGCGGCGGTGGCGGCGCACCTGCGCTTGCCGGTGCGCACGCTGCAGCGGCGGCTGCAGGCGCAGGGGCTGAGCTACTCCGCGCTGGTCGACGGGTTGCGCCGCGCGCAGGCCGAGCGCTACCTTGCCGACCCCGCTATCAGCCTCGCCCAGCTGGCCATGCTGCTTGGCTTTTCGGAGCAGAGCGCGTTCAGCCATGCGTTCAAACGCTGGACGCAAGAAACCCCGAATGCCTGGCGCAAGCGGTTGCTGGGCCGCGCGCCGGGATAGCCACCGTCGCCTTTTTGCCATGTCCGGCAGATCGGTGCCGGTTTCAAACGCAGCGGTGGGTACGCCCCTCAGTGCGGGAAGGCGCGCTTTCTTCCTGTTTTATGCGCTCAACAAGCCACTAAAATCCGCTAAAAATTAGAGTGGCGATTCAAATCTCCGTGTTGACCCGGGGCGCTGGCGTGCCTACGATGACATCCATCAATGTCACAATCAAGGATGTTGCGACGCAATGCGGCATCCCGCCGTGCATGCCAGCGACACGAGAGACAGCTTATGAACGCGCCAGCAGACCTGCCCCCGGAGTTATCCACAGCCCAGCCATCACCGAAGGGGCCCGGCCCCGGCGAGCACATCGATATCGCCATCATCGGCACCGGCTTCGCCGGGCTGGGCATGGCGATCCGCCTCAAGCAGGCAGGCCTGCATGACTTCGCGCTGTTCGAGAAGGCCGCCTCGGTGGGGGGCACGTGGCGCGACAACCACTATCCGGGCTGCGCCTGCGATGTGCAGTCGCATCTGTACTCGTTCTCTTTCGCGCCCAACCCCAACTGGTCGCGCATGTTTTCGCCGCAGCCGGAGATCCGCGCTTACCTGGAGCGCTGCACCGACCAGTTCCGCCTGCGCCCCCACCTGCGCCTGAACCACGAACTGCGCCGCGCCGCGTGGGACGACGCCAGCGGCACGTGGCAGCTCGACATGGCCGATGKCAAGCGCGTGCGGGCTCGCGTGCTGGTGTCGGGCATGGGCGGCCTGAGCCGGCCGGCGTATCCCAGTATCCCGGGCCTGGCGCGTTTTCGCGGCGAGGCGTTTCACTCGCAGCACTGGAACCATGACTACGCGCTGGCGGGCAAGCGCGTGGCGGTGATCGGCACTGGCGCCAGCGCCATCCAGTTCGTGCCGCAGATCGCGCCGCAGGTGGCGCACCTGGACCTGTTCCAGCGCACGCCGCCGTGGATCATGCCCAAGCCCGACCGCAAGGTGTCGGCTGCCGAGCGCTGGCTGTTCCGCCGCCTGCCGCTCACGCAAAAGCTGATGCGCACCGGCATCTACTGGGCGCTGGAGTCGCGCGTGCTTGGCTTTGTGGTGCATCCCAAGCTGATGACGGTGGTGGCGCGCATTGCGCGCCGCCATATCAAGCGGCAGATCGCCGATCCCGCGCTGCGTGCCACCGTCACGCCGGACTACACCATCGGCTGCAAGCGCGTGCTGATCTCCAACGACTATTACCCCGCGCTGGCGCGCGCCAATGTGGACGTGGTGACTCACGGTATCGACCATGTGGAGGAAGACGCCATCGTGATGCGCGACGGCACCCGCCGCCAGGCGGACTGCATCATCTTTGGCACGGGCTTTCACGCCACCGCCCCGATTCCGCGCGGCGCCATCCTCGGCCAGCGCGGCGCCGACCTGCTCGACGCCTGGCGCGATGGCGCCGAGGCATACCTGGGCACCACCGTGGCCGGCTTCCCCAACCTGTTCCTGGTGGTGGGGCCGAACACCGGCCTGGGGCATAGCTCGATGGTGTTCATGATCGAGTCGCAGGTGAACTACATCCTCGGCGCGCTCAAGGCCATGGGCCAGCAGCGTGTGCAGGCCATCGACGTGCGAGCGCCCGCGCAGCGCGACTACAACGCCGGGCTGCAGCGCAAGCTGGCGGGCGCGGTGTGGTCGGAGGGCGGCTGCGTGAGCTGGTACCTCGACCCCAAGACCGGCAAGAACACCACGCTGTGGCCCGGATTCACCTGGCAGTTCCGCCGCGCCAMCGCACGCTTTCGCATGGCTGACTACGAGATCCGTCCGCTGATGCAGCACGCGCTCGCACCCAGCGCACCCAGCACAGCCAGCCAGGCCATCGAGGCGTGAGCGCGCTGCGCGTCCGGCCGCGAACCTGACAAGAAGAACACCGAGGAGACACCGCATGAAGGATTTCAAGAACAAGGTGGCCGCCATTACCGGCGCAGGCTCCGGCATGGGCCGCTCGCTCGCGCTCGCGCTGGCGCGCGAAGGCTGCCAGCTGGCGCTGTCGGACCGCAATGAAAAAGGCCTCGCGCAGACGGTGGCCGAGGTCATGCGCGCGGCGCCGGGCCTGGTTTTCACGCAGCACTGCGTGGATGTATCGGACCGCGCCGCGATGTACGCCTGGGCCGAGCAGGCCGCGCGCACGCACGGGCGCATCAACCTGATTTTCAACAATGCCGGCGTGGCACTGTCGAGCACCATCGAGGGCATGAGCTACGATGACCTCGAATGGATCATGGGCATCAACTTCTGGGGCGTGGTGCATGGCACCAAGGCGTTCCTGCCCTACCTGAAGGCCAGCGGCGAAGGCCACGTKATCAATACGTCGAGCATCTTCGGCATCTTCGCGCAGCCCGGCATGAGCGGCTACAACGCGAGCAAGTACGCGGTGCGYGGCTTCACGGAATCGCTGCGCCAGGAGCTCGACATGCAGGCGTGCGGCGTGTCCGCGACCTGCGTGCACCCGGGTGGCATCAAGACCAATATTGCGCAGGCCAGCCGCATTTCCGCGAACGTCACCGGCTTCCTGGTGCACGACGAGCAGCAGGGCCGCGACGAGTTCGAGAAGTATTTCATCACCACAGCGGACAAGGCCGCGCGCGTGATCCTCGACGGCGTGCGCCACAACCGCCGCCGCGTGCTGATCGGCCCGGATGCGGTTGCCGCCGACATGATGGCGCGGCTGCTGCCCGCGGCTTACCAGAAGCTGGTGGTGTTCGACGCGCGCCGCAAAGGCCCGCTCGGCAAGCCCGCCGCGGACGTGCCCGACACGGTGCCGGCCAAGGCCAGCGGCAATGGCGGAGAGGCGCAATGAACCGCGTCGCCATGCCGGCGGACAGCCGCCTCTCGCAGCCACCCGGCGCGCTCACGCGCTGGTTCGGCCAGGGCCGCGTAGGGTTGTTCAGCCTGTCGCGTGAAACGCTTGCCAGACGCTACGCGCTGCCGGCCTCGCGCTGGGTGCAGGTGATGGGCACGCTCGTGCATTACACCGATGAAGGCGTGCCCGACGGCGAGCCGCTGCTGCTGATCCACGGCTTTGGCGCCTCGCTGCACACCTGGCAAGGCGTGCTGCCGGCACTCGCGCAACGCTATCGCGTGCTGCGCGTGGACCTGCCGCCCTTTGGCCTGACCGGGCCGTTGCGCGATGCGCGCGGGCGCATTCTCACCATGGATGTGGACACGTACCGCCGCTTCATCGACGCCTTTTGCGACGCCATCCACCTGCGGCGCGCCAGCGTCATCGGCAACTCGCTGGGCGGCCTGATCGCATGGGACATGGCTGCGCGCCATCCGGAGCGCGTCGACAAGATGGTGCTGATCGATGCCGCCGGTTTCCCGATGAAGCTGCCGCTCTATATCGCGCTGTTCAACCACGCGCCGGTGCGCTGGTCGGCGCCGTGGCTGCTGCCGGAGTGCGTGATCCGCGCCGCCACGCGCGATGTCTACGGCGATGCTTCGCGGGTGGACGAAGGCACCTTCCGCCGCTATGTCGATTTCTTCTACGCCGAGGGCAGCCGCGAAGCGGTCGGCCGCATGGTGCCCAAGCTGGATTTCGACGCGCTAGACACGCAAGCGCTCAATGGCATCCGCTCGGCCACGCTGGTGCTGTGGGGCGAGTGTGACCGCTGGATCCCGCCGGCGCATGCGCAAGCCTTTGCCGGGCGCATTCCGGGCGCGCGGCTGCAGCGCTACGCAGGCCTGGGCCATATCCCGATGGAAGAGGATCCGCAGCGCGTGGCGGCGGACTTGCTGCCTTTTCTCGACGGGCGCTGAGCCGCTGTTGCAACACCCGACGCACCCGACGCACCCGACGCACCTGACGCACCTGACGCACCTGACGCACCCGATGCACCCGATGCACCCGATGCACCCGACGCATTCCACGAATCGACAGGAGTACTCATCATGATGCCAGTCCGACGCGATGTGCATCCCCACTTGCCCGCCAGCCGCATCGGCGACTGGCACGTGCGGGGCCGCCATGTCACCCACTTCGTCAACGCGCTTTCGATCTTCTTCCCGGCGGGCGAGCGCTTCTTCATGGACAGCGTGCGCGCCTATCGCGACGACGTGACCGACCCCGAGCTCAAGCGCGCCATCGCGGGCTTCATCGGCCAGGAAGCCATGCACACGCGCGAGCATATTCTCTACAACCGGCTGATGACGGATGCGGGCCTGCCCGCCGAACCGCTCGACCGCTTCGTCGGCAAACTGCTCAACGTGCTGCGCAAGATACTGCCCAAGTCATGGCAGCTTGCGCACACCATCGCGCTCGAGCACTACACCGCGATGCTTGCCGGCGGGCTGCTGGCGGACCCGGAGCAGATGGGCGGCTCCGAGCCCGGCTATCACCAGGTGTGGATCTGGCACGCGCTGGAAGAGACCGAGCACAAGGCGGTGGCCTACGACGTGTGGAATGCCGTGATGAAGCCGGGGCTATATCGCTATCTGTTGCGCACCTTCACCATGCTCACCACCACGGTGACGTTCTGGGCGATGGTGTTCGTGTTCCACATCCGGCTGGTGATGGCGGATCGCGAGTGCCGCAACAAGCTCAGCGGTTTTGGCGGCGTGGTGCGTTTCCTGTGGGGCAAGCCCGGCGTGCTGCGCAAGATGATCCCGGATTGGTTCGACTATTTCCGGCCGGGCTTCCACCCGTGGGATCACGACAACCGTGCGCAGCTGGCGCGCATCGAGCCGCTGATCGCGGAGATCGAGGCCACTTCCGCGCGGGCCGGCGTATCCAGCCGGGCGCCTTCGGTGAGGGCCGCGGCATGAAGCTCTGGCAGTGTGAGATTTGCGGGCTTGTCTACGACGAAGCCGCTGGCATGCCGGAGCATGGCATCGCGCCTGGCACGGCATGGAGTGCGGTGCCGGAGGACTGGAGCTGTCCCGATTGCGGCATGCGCAAGGGCGATTTCCAGATGGTGGCGTTTTAGTCAATATGACTCCCCTGGGGCAAAGAGGGCTGGCCCGCCGCGARGAATCAAACGCGGGTTAGCATGACTGCCAGAGCCGCATGGTGTGGACAGTGCCACACCCGGCGATTTCCAGCGCGGAGGCCAGCATGGAACACGATAGCACTTTGTACGTGGGTCTTGACGTCCATAAGGACTCGATCACGGTCGCCTA
>NZ_JBFTSF010000208.1:0-11770 GCF_056399905.1 Cupriavidus sp. 01L46 | reverse complement strand
CCTTGTGGACAGTGTTGGCGATCGCCGCATAGATTACGTTCTCGGCGCCATGAATGTTGGTCTTGATGCACTCCAGCGGGTTGTACTCCGCTGCGGGAACTTGCTTGAGCGCGGCAGCGTGGATGACATAGTCAATGCCACGCATGGCCTGGGACAGGCGGTCGCCATCGCGAACGTCGCCGATGAAATAGCGCATCGGCGGTGCATCGATGTCCTGCTGCATTTCGAACTGCTTGAGTTCGTCGCGCGAGTAGATCACAAGACGCTTCGGCTTGTAGCGGGCCAGAATCGTTCGTGCGTACTTCCTGCCAAACGAGCCCGTACCGCCCGTGATCAAAATAGACTTGTTATTGAACATTGCGAATCTCTTCTGAAAAATGAGCTGGGCTGCTTATACAAAGCGCTTGAAGTAATCGACCGTCTTGCTGAGTCCGTCGCGGAAATGCACCGACGGGTTCCAGCCGATCATCTCCTCAGCCAGACGGGTATCAGGACGGCGCTGTGTGGGATCGTCGGACGGCAAGGGCTTGAATTCGATCGTGGAACGGGAACCTGTCAGCTCGATGATGTGACTAGCCAGCTCGAGCATCGTCATCTCGTGCGGGTTGCCCAGGTTCATCGGGCCGGTAAAGTCCTTGGGCGTGCTCATCAGGGCAACAATGCCGTCGATCAGGTCATCGACAAAGCAGAACGAGCGCGTCTGCTTGCCTTCCCCGAACACTGTGATCGGCTCACCGCGCAGCGCCTGCATGATGAAGTTCGATACCACACGGCCGTCGTTCTGGTGCATCCGCGGGCCATAGGTATTGAAGATCCGGGCAACCTTGATCTCAAGCCCATGCTGGCGGTGGTAGTCAAAAAACAGGGTTTCCGCGCATCGCTTGCCTTCGTCGTAGCACGAGCGGATACCGATGGGATTCACGTTTCCCCAATAGGCTTCGGGCTGCGGGTGCACGACCGGGTCGCCGTAGACTTCGCTAGTCGAGGCCTGGAAGATCTTGGCGCCGACCCGCTTGGCGAGGCCAAGCATGTTGATGGCGCCATGCACCGACGTCTTCGTGGTTTGCACCGGATCGTGCTGATAGTGGACAGGCGACGCCGGGCAGGCCAGGTTATAGATCTGGTCGACTTCCACGAACAGCGGGAAGGTCACGTCGTGGCGGATGAACTCGAAACGAGGATGGCTGAGCAGATGTTCGATATTTTGCTTGGCGCCCGTGAAGAGATTGTCGACGCACAGCACTTCATTGCCCTGCTCGATGAGGCGATCGCACAAATGCGAACCGAGAAAGCCGGCGCCGCCGGTCACCAGGATTCGCTGGCGGGAATTGTAATTTCGCATGTTCAAAGTTTTATGAGCGGCCGATACCGAAATACTCGAAGCCTAGTTTCTTCATCGACGAGGGGTCAAAGAGATTCCGGCCGTCAAAAATGAGCGGATTCTTCATGTCGCGACGCATCGCGTCGAAGTCCGGACTCCGGAAAGCCTTCCACTCCGTCACGATAATCAAAGCATCAACGCCCACCAGCGCACTCTCGGGCTGATCGACGAAATGCAAATGCTCCAGCGCACCGTCACGATCGGCGAGATCCTGGGCCAGCACGCGGCGGGCCTCTTCCATCGCAACGGGATCATGCGCGTGCACGATCGCCCCGCGGTCCAGGAGCTCCTGAATGATGATGCGGCTCGGCGCTTCACGCATGTCGTCCGTTTCCGGCTTGAATGCCAGCCCCCAGACCGCGAAGCGCTTACCGGCAATGTCATTGCCGAAGCGAGCGAGCACCTTGTCGACCAGCACGCGTTTTTGCGCCTGGTTTACTTTCTCGACCGCGTCCAGCACGTAGGTCGACTGGCCGAATTGTGCCGCGGTCTTTGCCAGCGCCTGCACGTCCTTCGGGAAACAGGAACCGCCATAGCCGATCCCCGCATAAAGAAAGCTATAGCCAATTCGGGGATCGGAGCCAATTCCCTGGCGCACCAGTTCGATATCGGCACCCACCCGGTCGGCCAGGTTCGCCAACTCGTTCATGAAGCTGATACGCGTGGCAAGCATGGCATTGGCGGCATACTTCGTGAACTCCGCCGAGCGCACATCCATGAAGTACATGCGCTCATGGTTGCGGTTGAACGGCGCATACAGCGTCCGCATCATCGCCTTGGCCTTTTCCCCGGCTTCGTCCGACGCGACACCAACTACTATMCGGTCGGGGCGCATGAAATCCTCAACTGCCGCGCCTTCCTTGAGGAACTCCGGATTGGAGACCACCGCGCAGTCAAGGTGTGCGGAGCCACGCTGGCTCAGTTCCTCCGCCACCGCCGCTTTCACCTTATCCGCCGTTCCTACCGGAACGGTGGATTTGTCGACGATAACCTTGAACGAATCCATGTGACGACCGATGTTCCGGGCGGCCTCAATCACGTACTTCAGGTCGGCGGAACCGTCTTCGTCCGGCGGCGTGCCGACGGCGATAAACTGGATATCGCCGTGCGCAACGCTGGCGGCAATATCCGTCGAAAACTTCAGCCGGCCCGCTGCACGATTCCGGTCAATCAGCGCCTTGAGGCCGGGCTCATAGATGGGYACGCCGCCGTTGTTCAGCAAATCGATTTTCTTCGCATCGACATCAACGCAGAAGACGTTGTTGCCTAGCTCAGCAAGGCAGGTGCCTGTCACAAGCCCGACATAGCCGGTACCGATAATAGTAATTCTCATTTCTCAAGCCAATATTTGCATAATCAAGCGATTGTTGGAGAGCACACCGGCCTCCGGCGCCATAACCCTACGTCCCAGAAATTGTCGGTAGCGGCACAAAACTTCTCATCGCAAAATACAGACACCTTCCGATGCTCAATCGGGTATCGACACCTCATGATTCGATCGGAATGGATACACCCGGACGTGCACGCGAGCTGTACGCCGGATAGGGAGGATGGGGAGGATGGGGACTATAGTGCGTCCGCCCAGCCTGCAGGAGTTGGCGGGCAACCCTGGTACAGCTTGAATCCCCTCGCCGACACCGCCTGACCGGGATCACTCGATCAGCGCGAATCCATTGCTGCCTGGGAGTCGCACCCACAAGATCGGCACTTCGGAAGAGCAGCCGCGCCGGAGCGCAAAGCAGAGTTACGCTTCCGTCACTTTCCAACTTGTTGACCCAGGATACAAAACTACAACATTTTGCCATATTTTCCCGGGCTTGAGCCGCCGCCGGAGCCTGACTGGCAGGCAAGCGGAGAAAGCCTGCACAGTGATCGGCATGTCGTCGCCCCCGCGCGAGGACGTAGCCCACCTTCACCGTGCACTGCACTCTTGGTTCACTCCGGCTCCGCCGCAGCCCATTCCGAGATGTTTTCGACGCAGACATAAGGGCGTACTCAGCGCAGGAGACGAATACGCGGAGCCGGCTCTTCATGCAAGTGGTCCTTGATATCGCGGTCCGGGCGAAACCCTGAAACGCATTCGAGAAGAATCGTCCGGATGGCTTCGCAGTCGTTGGAGTCCGAAGCCTGGATGAGGCACTTCATCTTTTCATCGAGCTGCTCTCGGCTCAGGAAGGATTCGTCTGCCTTCATGATGCGCGGGTGGCCGGTGCCGCTCACGGCATCCCCGATCAACAACTCCTCGTACAGCTTCTCCCCGGGGCGCAGCCCGGTGAACTGGATCTCGATGTCGCCGTCAGGATTCGTCTCGTCCTTTACCTGAAAGCCGCTCAGGTGGATCATGCGCCGGGCCAGGTCGACAATTTTGACGGGCTGGCCCATATCGAGCACGAAGACTTCGCCTTCGCCGCCCATCGCCCCCGCCTGGATGACAAGCTGAGCTGCCTCGGGAATGGTCATGAAGTACCGGATGATATCCGGGTGCGTCACCGTCACGGGCCCCCCTGCGGCAATCTGGGTCCTGAACAGTGGCACCACCGAGCCGCTCGAACCGAGCACATTGCCAAAGCGGACAATACTGAAACGGGTGCGCACGTTCGGGTCCTGCGCGAACGCTTGCAGGCACAATTCAGCCATCCGCTTGCTCGCCCCCATGACATTGGTCGGCCGCACGGCCTTGTCGGTGGAGATCAACACGAACGCTTCGACGTTGGCACGAATCGCTGCCTCCGCAGTGATCCGGGTACCGACCGTGTTATTCAATATGCCCTCGGTCATATTGAACTCGACAATGGGCACGTGCTTGTAGGCAGCTGCGTGATAGATGGTCTGCACCCCGTAGCGCGACATGATGCCGAAGACCCGCTCGCCGTTCTGCACCGAGCCAAGTACCGGCACCAGTTCTATCGGGAGCTCCTTCTCCGTGACARTCTGCTGCAGCTCGTACTCTAGGGCGTACAAGGCAAATTCGGACTGCTCATACAGGACAAGGCGCGCGGGCTTGTTCTTGATGATTTGCCGGCACAGCTCGGAGCCGATAGACCCGCCGGCACCAGTGACCATGACGCTCTTGCCAGCAATGTTCTCCATCAACAGCTTCATGTTCGGGGCAACCACGTCGCGCCCCAGCAGCTCGTCGATCTCCACCTCGCGCACGTCATCCAGGCGCACCTCGCCGGAAACCATCTCCGCCATGCCGGGGACGGCCCGCACCTCGACCGCGAGTGGCTCTAGCGCATTCACGATTTCGATGCGACGGCTGCGCGAAGCGGACGGAATTGCGATCAGCACCTGGTGGATGGCAAGGCGCCTTACCAGTTCGGGTAGCTCATCGGCGCCGTGGACCTTGATGCCCGCGATGCTGAGCCCGCGCTTCTTTATGTCGTCATCCACGAATGCCATTGGCTCGTAGTCAGAGCCCACGCCCAGGGYGACGGCAAGCTGCCGCCCGGCATCGCCCGCGCCATAGATGATGACCTTCTGGCCGTGGTGGCCAAAGGACGGCAACATCCTGAATGCCGCCCGCACAAAGAACCTGCTGCACACGATATAGACGATGGCCAGCAGCCAGTAGATCAGGAGCGCCCCGCGCGGGACGTTGGACAGGCCCAGGAAGAAGATCAGCGAACCGAACATCCCGATCGAGATGGTGACCGCGACAACAATGGTCAGGATGGCCCGGTCCTCCATGTAACGCACTACCGAGCGGTACAAGCCCAATTTGATAAAAACCGGGATAGCCACCAAGGAGGTGACGAAATACAGGCTGATCGGGTACTGTGAACTGACAGCCCAATGATCCGTCCGCAAGCCGACCGCCGACCAGAGGGAAATCGGCAGCAGGAAGAAGTCGAGCACCAACATCAGAAGAATTTTCTTCTGGCGCGACATCTCGGAAATTTTCTTGAGCATCATTGAGTTACTGTTTAGTTGTCACGTTGGGCCATCACTTTGTTGGCAGGAAACCAGCCAGCGCACGAAGCGCACGGACCGTTCATGAACTAAGGGAAGGCTTCCGCCTCGACAAGAGAAGTGCCGTTCCGATCTTTGTCCGACTGGATCAACTGGCCCTCGAGCGGCCACGCAATGCCAAGCTGCGGGTCGTTCCAGGCAATGGTGCGCTCGTCTTGCTGGCTCCAATACTCAGATAACCTATAAAGCACTTCCGCCTGTTCCGAGAGCACAAGAAACCCGTGGGCGAATCCCGGCGGTATCCAGAGTTGCCGATGGCTTTCGCCCGACAGCCGGATACCTGTCCACTGACCGAAATGAGGCGATTGTCGGCGCAAATCCACCGCCACATCAAAAACTTCGCCCGACACGACCCGAATCAGTTTTCCCTGAGGGCGTTTCAACTGGTAATGCAGCCCGCGAAGCACCCCCTTAACGGATCGACTGTGGTTTTCTTGAACAAATGTGCCGCTAAAACCTGTGGCGAGTTCGAAATTCCGAGCACTAAAGCTCTCAAAAAGAAATCCACGCTCGTCCTCGAAGACTGCCGGCTCGAGGACCAGGACCTCCGGCAATGCGGTCGGCGTCGCCTTCAAACGCATGACTGATCACCCTCCTTTGCCGCTAGCGGCATGCGCCGCCGTTGCTCGCCAAGGTTCCTCGCGACGCCATGCAGCACACTTGAATCGGGGTCAGAAGAGAATTCATTGCGCATGATGGCCTGCTCGGGCAAGTATCTGATCCAGCAAGTGATGCACCCCCTGCCGCCAGTCCGGCAGGTAAATACCAAACGTCTGGCGTAGCTTGGTCGTATCCAGTCGCGCACTGGCCGGGCGCGCCGCCGCCGACGGGAATTCGCTTGCGGCGATCGCCTGGATCCGGTCCGGGTCCGTCTTGAGCGCCACGCCATGCGCCGCGGCGTAACGCAGAACTTCACTGGCGTAGCCATGCCAACTGGTCTCACCCGCGGCTGCGAGGTGATAGATGCCAGGTGAGAAAACATCGCGGTCGCCATTGAGCCACGCCCGCGCGACAATCTGCGCCGTCACGTCGGCGATTAGCGCGGCGCCGGTGGGCGCGCCAAAGCGATCTGCAACCACGCGCAGCATCGTTTGCGTGCCGCCAAGCCGCAGCATCGTTTTGGCAAAATTGTTGCCATGCCCCCCCGCCACCCAGGACGTCCGAAGTATCAGTGCCGCGGGACTCACATGGGCTATGGCTTGCTCGCCAGCCAGCTTGCTCTTACCGYAGACGGATATCGGATTGACCGCATCGGTTTCCACATATGGCGTCGCCTGACGACCATCAAAGACACAGTCAGTCGAATAATGCACCAGCAAGCTACCGAAAGCCCGCGCCTCCTCGGCAAGGACACCCACCGCAGTGGCATTCACGGCGTAAGCGCTTTCAATGTCGCTTTCCGCCTTGTCCATTCCGGTATAGGCTGCTGCATTAACGATCACATCAGGGCGGTATTCCCGCATGACGCGACGAATTTCATCGGGGCGCGACAGATCGCATGCAGCCCGGTCCGTCACAATGACGTGCCCAAGAGGGCTCAGAGAGCGCCGCAGYTCGAAACCGACCTGGCCGTTGCTTCCTGTTACAAGAAGGACGGGAATGCGATGCGCCTGATCCGGCATTTCACTCATCCCGCCCCTTTCGGTACTCACCAGACATCACATTTGTAACCCATGCCTGGTTATCGAGATACCACTGGACTGTCTTGCGTAGCCCGGTCTCGAAGGTTTCCTTGCATGTCCAGCCCAGTTCCGCCTGGAGCTTTCGCGAATCGACYGCATAGCGCCGGTCATGGCCGGGACGATCGGCGACGAAGGTAATCTGCTGCCGATACGAGCCTGTCGCCTTCGGGCGAAGCTCGTCGAGCAGATCGCATAGCGTGTGCACGACATCAAGGTTCGTCCGGGTGTTACTGCCGCCGACGTTATAGGTTTCCCCCAGCCGGCCCTTGGCGAGCACAGCCCGAACGGCCGCACAGTGATCGCCAACATAGAGCCAATCCCGCACATTCAGGCCGTCGCCATACACGGGCAGCGGCTCGCCGGCCAGCGCCTTTATCAAAACGAGCGGGATCAGCTTCTCGGGGAAATGATAAGGGCCGTAATTGTTCGAGCAGTTGGTGGTGAGGACTGGCAGGCCGTAGGTATGATGGTAAGCGCGGACCAGATGGTCTGCCGCTGCCTTGGTTGCCGAATACGGGCTGTTGGGCGCATAGGCGGTGCTTTCCGTGAATGCCGGGTCACTGGGCCGCAGGGAACCGAATACCTCATCTGTGGAGATATGCAGGAAGCGGAAGGCTTCGCGCGCTGAGGCTTCCAGACCGCTCCAGTAGGTGCGAGCGGCTTCGAGCAATGTGAAGGTGCCAACGACATTGGTCTGAATAAACCCGCCCGGCCCCTCAATCGAGCGATCGACGTGGCTTTCAGCCGCGAAGTGGATCACCGCGCGCGGCCGGTATTCCGAAAAAAGACGATCCAGCGCCATACGATCGCATATATCGGTACGCGAAAATATATGACGATTACTCCCCTTTAACGAGGCGAGAGATTCCAGGTTGCCGGCGTAAGTCAGCTTGTCGACGTTGACGACCGCGTCTGATCCGTCCTCGCGAAGCCAGTCAAGAACGAAATTGGCGCCAATGAAACCGGCGCCACCAGTGACAAGTATGTGGGACAAGACCAGTGCTCCCTGCCTATCTAATAGATCTTTGAGAACCTGGCCAGTGCCAAGCCTCCGCCTGGTCCAAAATGGACGGCGATGTTAAGTGTCTGCAGAAGTGGCGGTATTCTATCCGACCGGAAGCACCCGCTTAACCTGAGCGCCCATCTTTTTGTAGCCTGTTGTAACGTCCCACCGCGAGGTCTGGACAAAAACGACAGGCAGCACAAGTTCGATGGCTCGATTCTTCTAGCGCCGTATTTTGTGCATTATGCGTCATTTTTCAACAAATGGGTGCCAGCGTTCAGCACTGAAAAGTGCCGCGTGAATCGCGCAAACTCCCTTCTCCCAGCATCGCAAACGAACAAGCGCCGAGTTCACAAGTCGGGGCAGCCAGTGCCAAAGGTCGCGGCTGAGGAGCATCAGCGCAAACGGCAAACGGCAGAAAGCGTCGCTTTAAATCCTAGGCACTACCAGGCGACGCTGTGAGCCAAAGTCCGCTGCAAGAGAGGACGCCTGTCAAGCGTCTCTTTGTGCACAGAGGGTCAAACGCGTGCGTCATTCATTGCCCCTGGCCGCCCGGTAACGCCTTTACCGAGCCCTATTCAAGAGCCTGCGCGAGAACTGATACCACATGGCTTTGTTGATCGCTGGTCAGTCCTATCCACATGGGCAAGCGGATCAGGCAACTGGCGACACTGTCGGTGACGGTCAAGGCGCCATGCTGCCGGCCATACTCAATGCCAGCCGGGGCCGAGTGCAGCGGCACGTAGTGGAACACCGCGTTAATGCCCTGAGCTTTCAGCGTTTCCAGTACCTTCTGCCGGTCGATTCCCGGCGAAAGCAGGACGTAGTACATGTGCGCATTGTGCGTACATTCAACCGGAACAATTGGTCGTCTCAGGCGACCACTAGCCTCCAGGTGGGCCAGTTGCTCATGGTAGACGCTCCAGAGCGCAAGCCTGCGTGCAGTCAGGGAGTCGGCCTCTTCAAGCTGCGCCCACAGGAAGGCTGCGGTCAACTCGCTTGGCAGAAAGGACGAGCCAACCTCCTGCCAGGTGTACTTATCCACTTCACCCCGAAAGAAGCGACTTCGGTCGGTGCCTTTCTCCCGAATGATCTCCGCTCGGAGGGCCAGTTCCGGATCATTGACCAGCAAGGCGCCCCCTTCGCCCGAGATGACATTCTTCGTCTCATGAAAGCTATAGGCGCCAAGGTCGCCAATAGCCCCAAGCGCACGCCCCTTGTAGCTCGCCATAACTCCCTGCGCTGCGTCCTCCACGACCTTGAGGCCATGGCGTTTTGCAATGGCCATAATGGTGTCCATTTCACAAGCCACGCCGGCGTAGTGAACGGGAACGATAGCTCGGGTACGGGGCGTAATGGCTGCCTCGATCAGGCCCTCGTCGAGGTTCAGCGTATCCTCACGGATATCGACAAAAACCGGCACCGCCCCCCTCAGCACGAAGGCATTCGCCGTCGAGACAAATGTGTAAGACGGCATAATGATTTCGTCGCCCCGCTGCACGTTCAGGAGCAGGGCCGCCATTTCCAATGCCGCGGTACATGAATGCGATAGGAGCGCCTTCGCACTTCCGGTTTTCTGTTCGAGCCATCCATGACACTTCTTGGTGAACGGCCCGTCACCTGCCAGTGATCCGTTGAAATGGGATTCAGCGATGTAATAGAGCTCTTTCCCCGTCATATGGGGCCAGTTGAACGGTATGCGGTTTTGGTTATTCATAGCAGAGTATTTCCGGCAGGCTTTTTACAACCCAATAGAATGGGATTGTCAATGCTATCTTCTCAGACGGGACCAACCGTAGTCGGCATTTTCTTTTTTGCCACGACGAGACGGGAGCCGCCGATAGCGAAGTTTACCCCTAGTCGAGTCAAATAACGCTCGATATCCAAGACCACTTTCAGCAAGCGATTAAGCACAGGGTTGATTTCAAATTCCGCAAGTGGGTTGAACTCCTCCCCGGATCCCGCACGCCGACGCGAGATCAGCATGGCAGGGAGTAAAAGAGATGTAAACGACGTGCTACGAACAATGTCAAAGCCAGCGCGGCCGAGCTTCTCATGAAGGTCCTGGGCGGAGTAGCGCCGCACATGGCAAGCATACGAGTCAGCAGCACTCCACAGCCAACTGTGCTGAGGGACGGTGATCAGTAGTCCACCACCTGGCTTGATTGCGCGATGGAGATTCTCCAGAACGGTCTCATCCTCCTCAATATGCTCAATGACGTCAAAGGCGGCTACCACGTCAAACTCGTCAACATAGGGAACGCGACGCGCATCCATTTGGACAAAATCTGCCGTCTTCAAACGGCTTGCCGCTAAAGCGAGACCGTCGGCGAAGATCTCGCTGCCGACGAGGTGGGCTTCAGGGAATGCACGGGAGACACTGGACAAGACGAAGCCTGTCCCACACCCGACCTCCAGGAAGGATTCAAGTCCGGAGAAGTATTTCTTCAGCGCCCATTCAATCAGCTTGTTCCGCGACTGAAACCAAAAATTCCCCTCCTCGAGTCGAACTAAAGTACCAAAATATTCGGCCTTGAATCCCCCTCCCGCCATGCATAAATCGGCAGCCCAAGCGGGAAATCCATTCACCATCTGGGGAGAAAAATGGCACACCGGGCAGCCAGAATCCGTTGACGAATAAAGACCGCTACATTGAGGACAGGCGATCATGATCGGCGCGTCTCCCTCGATTGAGGGAAAACAAAGAAATTAAACATCAGAAATAGAAACCCGGCCACCACAAACACTGCTATGGCTTGAACCAACTGGTGCGAATAGCCTAACCGATTGACAAAAAAATACAACATAGAAAAATTCAAACCGTAGCCAATAAGGTGAGTCGCCCAATAGCGAACCAGACTATGCAGCGCTTTTCCATCATGGGCGAACGCCCACTGGCGATTGCCAAAAAACCCAAGCATTGCGCCTATGGAATAGAGCAGCGACATGGCCAACATTGGCTTGACGCCCAGCCACGCAACCAGAATATATATTCCATATCCCGCAGCATTACTAAGCAAGCCAACCAGAACATAGCGAAATAACGTAGATCCTAGTCGCCTTTGACGCTCACTCACATACGGCGACTCCAAAGCCGGTTCTTCCATAACCATTTCCATTGTAAAGCATTAGCCATCTGCCTTTATGAGCAAAAACAAATGGATATTCGATCATTTCCGAGTCCCAACCAGATGCAGATGTCCCAATGCCGACATCCTCGAGACGCGACAGCCAGTTATCGCCATCGTCACTCGTCGCATAGCCAATGCGATAGCTTGTTTTGTCTCCACTACGATAGGAAAACCACATATGGTAGCCATCGCGCTCATTGCCGATGACCGTCGGGCGGGAAAAAGCTTGCGAAACTCCCAGCTTGTAGGGAACCGCCAGGCCACCCTTCACCCAGTTCCGACCATCGCACGACGTGGCCCGGTTGATCACATGAAGCATCTCTCCATTGCCAGCATCCCAGGTCAGCGTTGAGCCGTACCACATTCGATACGATCCATCATGCTCACGCGACACCCAAGGGTAGGACAGGCTGATAGGATCTAGTTCATCGAGCGCCATAAACGGCGAATGGCCATCCAGCTGCAGCTGCCAATCACGCCCGACCGTCAGTCTCAGTCGCCCAACCTCGCCTCGCCAATGCTCACCCGGAGGACACTGCCAGCCCATGAAGAGGATATATTGATATCCATCCACCTCGTAGCAATTCCCTATGCTCACTCC
>NZ_JBFTSF010000207.1:0-11957 GCF_056399905.1 Cupriavidus sp. 01L46 | reverse complement strand
GTGGCACAGTTCTATGAAGCCCGCGAGTACAGCAAGGCGCTGCGCCTGGTGATGGAGCTCACGGATTCGGTGAACGCCTTCGTCGACACGGAGAAGCCGTGGGAGCTGGCACGCGACGAAAGCAAGCGCGCGGCACTGCACGCTGCCTGCTCGGTCTCGCTGGAAGCCTTCCGCCTGCTCACCGTCTACCTCAAGCCGGTGGTGCCGCAGATGGCCGCGGGCGTGGAGCGCTTCCTCAATATCGAGCCGCTGGACTGGCGCGGCATCGACAAGCAACTCTCGGCCTCGCGCCCGGTGCAGCCGTACTCGCACCTGATGACGCGTGTCGATGCCAAGCAGGTCGATGCACTGCTGGCCGCCAACCGCGACTCGCTGCAGGCCACCGCGCCCGCCGGTGAAGCGGATGCCGCCGCTGCATCGATCGAGCCCATCGCCGACACCATCACGATCGACGACTTCGCCAAGATCGACCTGCGCGTGGCCAAGATCGTGGACTGCCAGAAGGTGGAAGGCTCGAGCAAGCTGCTGCAGCTCACGCTGGACCTGGGCGAAGGCAAGACGCGCAACGTCTTCTCCGGCATCCAGTCGGCCTACACGCCCGAGCAGYTGGTGGGCAAGCTCACCGTGATGGTGGCCAACCTGGCTCCGCGCAAGATGAAGTTCGGGCTGTCCGAGGGCATGGTGCTGGCCGCTTCGGCAGCGGATGAGAAGGCCACGCCGGGCCTCTGGATCCTGGAGCCGCACGAAGGCGCTGTGCCTGGCATGCGCATCGGCTGACCTGCCACAGGCGGTGAGGCGCGCCAGCGCCGAGCCGCCAATGCGCCATGGCGCATTGGCGCCGGCGCTGATTGACGCCACGCCGCCGGGAAGCTCATACTGCACCCATGCCCGACAGGGTGTTGATGGGATTTCCTGGCATGCCCGACAGCGTTCCCGGCCACGCCCCTTCTGGCACGCCAGCGCCGCCTGCTGGCGGCGGGCCACGCCTGCGCCAGCCCTTCCCCCTCGCCGCCTTCCACCCGCGCCTGCTCGACAGCCTGCGCGACTACCACCGCGCCCTCTTCTTCAAGGACCTTGCCGCCGGGCTCACCGTGGGCGTGGTGGCGCTGCCGCTGGCGATGGCCTTTGCCATCGCCTCCGGGATGCCACCGCAGGCCGGCCTGTTCACCGCCATCATCGCGGGCTTCCTGATCGCCGCGCTGGGCGGCTCGCCGGTGCAGATCGGCGGTCCCGCCGGCGCCTTCATCGTCATCGTCTACGGCATCGTGGCGCGCTACGGCGTGGCCAACCTGCTGATCGCCACCATCCTGGCGGGCGGCCTGCTGTTCGCCATGGGGCTGTTCCGGCTAGGCACCCTGATCCGCTTTATCCCCGTAGCCATCGTGATCGGCTTCACCAACGGCATCGCGGTGCTGATCATGGTCTCGCAGATCGCCGATTTCCTTGGCCTGCAAACCGGCAAGCTGCCTGGCAACTTCCTTTCGCAGATGCGTGTGCTGGGACGCTCCCTGCCCACGGTGTCCTGGCCCACGGTAGCACTGGCGGCCAGCTCGCTGGTAGTGGTGGCGGCCTGGTCGCGCCTGGCCCTGCTGGCGGGCAAGCGCTGGCGCCCTGTACCGACGATGGCGGCAAACCCGGCAAATCCGGCAAGCCCGCCCGATGCGCATGGCCGCATTGGCCGTGCGCTGGCCATGGTTCCAGGCACAGTGATAGCGCTGGTGCTAGCCACCGCGGGCAATGCCCTGCTGCACTTGCCGGTGGAGACCATCGGCACGCGCTTCGGCGGCATTCCGCAGGGCCTGCCGCCGTTTGCGCTGCCACAACTGAGCTGGCAACTGGTCCAGCAACTGGTGGCGCCCACGCTGACGATTGCCCTGCTTGGCGCCATCGAATCGCTGCTATGCGCGCGCGTGGCCGACAGCCTGATCGACGACCGCCACGATCCCAACCAGGAGCTGATGGCGCAGGGCATCGCCAATATCGTCACGCCGTTCTTCGGCGGCCTGCCGGCCACGGGCACCATCGCCCGCACCGTCACCAACGTGCGCAGCGGTGGGCGCACGCCGGTGGCGGGCATGATCCACGCCGCCACGTTACTGCTGATCGTGCTGGTGGCGGCGCCACTGGCCAGCGCCATCCCACTCGCCACGCTGGCCGCCATCCTGCTCTACGTGGCGTGGAACATGGGCGAGTGGCATGTGTTCGGGCTGACGCACCTGAAGCGCTACAGCAACAACTACCGCATCATCCTGCTCGGCACCTTCGTGCTGACCGTGGTGTTCGACCTGACCGTGGCGGTGCAGGTGGGCCTGGTGCTCGCCTGCCTGTTCTTCATCTACCGCATGGCCGCGCTCACGCAGATCGAGGCGATCACGCCGGCCGCGCTGCCCCCGGCGGCCGACGGCAGGCCGCTGCCGGCCGGCGAGGTGGCGGCCTATCACATGACCGGCGCGCTCTTCTTCGGCGCCGTCAACAAGGTGGAAGCGCTGATCGACCCCCGCGACCGCACGCAGCCGGTACCGGCGGTGCTGATCCTCGACGTGGGCAAGCTGGTGGCGCTGGACACCACCGGGCTGGACACGCTGGACGCATTGCGCAAGACGCTGGCGCGGCGCGGCGGCACGCTGGTGATCTGCGCCGCGGCAGCACAGGTGATGTCGCTGATGCGGCGCGCGGGCTTCCTGGAACAGATGGGCACGGCGAACTATTGCGACACGCTGGCCGCAGCCTGCGCCAGGGCCGGCGTGTTGCTTGCCGAGCGGGCCGAGCGGCCCGCGGCAGGCTAACCGCCCTGCAGCCTCTCGTCGCTGCGCGAGGTGTGCGTCACCTTGCCGTCGGCGTCGAAATGCACGTTGAAGAACGCCTTCTCCTGCGCGCTTTCCCACCAGCGGTAGCCCCACACCTCTTCCTTCTTGAGCGCGAACGCTTCCACCTTGGTCGGCTTGCCGACCAGGCGGCGGATATCGTCGCGACTCATGCCGGCGCGCACGCGCGCGAAGTTCTCCGCGGTCAGCACCTGCTCGATATTGCGCACCTTGCCATCGGCGCCGATCGTCACCATCCAGGTGGTGGCGCCTTCCGGGCCGCGCGGGTATTCCAGCCGGCGGCCGCCGTCCTCCTCTTCCCAGGTGATCTCCGGGCGCCCGGCCTGTTTGCGCACGTCGTCCTCGCTGGATTCGCCCGCCACGATGCCCTTGAACAACTGGCTGTCGGGCTTGACCGAGTTCCAGGTGGCGTGCGCGGTATCGCCCGCCTTCTTCATCGCTTCGTCGACCTTTTGCTGGTCGCACCCGAACAGGGCTAGCACGGAGGAAATCAGTCCCATGGCGGCAAGGCGTCGGTAAGACGCGGCAGTGGCGGAGTTGGGCGGCACGCAGATCATGGTGCGTGTCTCAGGGCTGCGCGGGCGCGGCTGCGTCCGTTGCATTGCTATCGGCATCCTGGCTGGCATCGGTCTGGCTCCTCGCGGTTCCGGCGCGGTTGGACGCGCCCGTGAACAAATTGCCCCAACTGTCGAAGCGGCGGTTAAACAGCACAGAGAGCCCGTTGATCGAGCCGCCCTTGGCAATCAGCGACCAGCGCCGCGAGAATGCCCAGGTCATCTTGACCACGTTGCTGGCGCTGGTCAGGCTCTGCTCATAGCCCACCGAGATCTTCTCGGTCACGGCCTTGCCCACGCTGACCACCTGCTGGTCGTTGAGGCCGGCCGTGCTGGGCCCGATCGAAAACTCGTCGATGCCCAGATGCTGCACGATCCCCTTGCCCGCGCGCCCGCCCAGCATGCCCAGCGCGGCACCACCCAGGGCCCCCGCACTCAGTTGCTGCTGCTGTCCGGCCGCGGCGCCTTCCGCGCCGTAGCCGAACATCAGCCATGACAGCTTATCCTCCTCCGGCACATTCGGCTCGGACACCAGCTTGACGCGCGGCAGGCGTACCGTGCCGGTCACCTCCACCCCCGCCTCCACTTCCTGGTTGCGGCGCATGGCGCGGATATTGAGGTTGGGATTGTCCACCGGCCCGTTGAAATTGACGATGCCGCGCTCGATGTTGAGCTTGCGCCCGAACGCTTCATAGGTGCCGTCGGTCACGCGGATGGTGCCGGTGGCGCGCAGCGGCGTCAGCGGGGCGCTGCGCACGCCAAGCTGCCCGCCCAGGCGCAGGTCCGCGCCGGCCCCGCGGAAGCGGAAATTGTCGCCAAGGTCGAGCGTGAGGTCGATCAGCGGGCTGAAGCGGCTGGCCGGCTTGGCCTCCGGCACCGGCGTGGCGGCGGTCTTGATCTCGCGCTGGTCGCGGCGGCGCACCACCACTACGTCGTCGCCCAGCTCCGGAGCGCCGGCCTTGGGCAGGTCGAACAAGCCGCGATCCACGCGGAACTTGCCGCGGATCACGATCTGGCGGTTCTCGTTGGCGATGCTGGCATCGCCGGAAATGATCAGCRTGCGCTCGGGGCTGGCAAAGAGCTGGAGCTTGTCGGCCACGATCTTGCCCGTCAGGTTGGGATCGGTGTCGCCCAGCTTCACGTTGCCGGTGGCCACGATCTTGCYGTCGCCGCCGCGGAACTCCACCTGCTTGAGCTCGATGGTGTTCTGGTCGAGCGCCACGTGTACGATGCCATCGGTCAGCTGGATACCCAGGTCGTAGAGCGTGATGGCGATGCCGGTGCCGTCGATATTGCCGGTAACCAGGGGCTGCCCGACGCTGCCCGCCAGTTGCAGGACCGCCGCCAGCTTGCCATCGAACGCATACTGCGGGCCGCTCAGCGCCTCCAGCGACTTGATCTTCGGCACATCCAGCGAGACCTTGCCCGCCAGCGTGGAAGCCGGCGTCACCGTCATCAGGCCCTGCTCCTGGATCAGCCCGGCGGACGCGTCTACCACTACCTTGCCGACCCGTGCGGCCTCGATGCCGCCTTTCAGGTTGACGCGGCTGCCGGCAAACTCGGCGCGCAGCGCGGTTTCGCCCAGGCCCAGCGCGGTGTAGCCCCGCCCGGCGCTCACCGAGACGTCGCCGCTGCGCCGGCGCAGCTCGGCAAAGCCGGAGGCAGACTCGGCCAGCGTGATATTCCAGCGGCCGTCCAGCACCAGGTCCGAGCGCACCGGCGGCGCTTCGCCGGTCAAGGCCTCGGCCAGGCGCAGCACGTTGGCCACCTGCAGGCCATCGAGGTTGCCCTGGGTGCGAATGCGGCCGTGGTCGAAATCGAAGCTGTCCACGGTCACGCGGGCGCGCTCGAACTGCAGGCTGGCCGCGCCGAGATGCACGCGCTGGTCCGCCACCTGCAGCTGCGTCGGCGCGATCAGCCGCACGTTGGCCGTGCCGCGCTCCTCGAGCGTGCGGATGGTGCCCTTCCAGCCGGCCGCCCCCTGCCAGGCGCCCTGCCCCGACAAGGCGAGTTGCATCGGCTTGTCGTGCAGCGCGCCGGCCACCTTCAGGTCGAAGGCGTGGCTGGCCTGGGTGCCGCTGAGCGAGGCATCGAGCGTGCGCAGCGTGGCGACCGGGCCGCGATAGTCGCGGGCGTTCAGTTTCAGCGCGAGCGTGCCGTTCAGCCCCCCGCGCAACTCGGCGCTGCCGCTGGCGCTGGCTACGTGGTGCGGGCCCACCACCAGCGACAGCGCGGCATAGCTGGCCACGATCTCGGGCCGCGCCAGCGTGCCGGTGATGTCCGCGTCGAGCTTTAGCACACCGGCCACGCCGAACTTGAGCCGCTCGAGCTGCGGCGCGTCCACATGCACTTTCAGGCGGTCGCCGCGCGCGCCAAAGCTGCCGTTGATCTGGGCCTGGTTGCCTGCCATCTCCAGCGTGGCCTGGCTCGGCAGCAAGCGCTCGCCGGCCAGGCGCAGCTTGCCCTCGCCACGCATCGGCAGCCCCGCATAGACGCTGTCGCGCACCGCGAAGTCCAGCGCCACGCGGTGCTCCGGCGCTAGCGTGCCGCTGGCGGTGAAGTCCGCATTGATGCGGCCGGGCGCCACCTCGGCCACGCGGGCCGGGTCGAAATTGATCAGCTTGCCCTTGAAACTGAAGGGCTGCGTGTCCTTCAGCGACAGCTTGCCATCGGCGTTGAGCGTGCCCGCGCCGATGCCGGCGCGCAGCGAGGTCAGCGTCACCGCCTCGCCATCCAGATGCGCATCGGCAAAGAGCTTGTACTCGCCGCCGGCCAGGTCCAGCGCCACGCTCTGGCGGCCGGGCTCCATCCGCAAGCTCACCGGCCCGGACAGGCGCACGCGCTTCAGGCTGCCATAGAGGGCCTGCGGGTCGAGGTCGCGCACGTCGATGTCGAAGCCGCCGCGGCCATCGTGCAGCGCACCGCCGCCGCTGATCTCGCCGCCGCCGGCCAGCGCCACGTGCAGGTCGCGCACCATCTGCGCCGCCTCGCCGACCTCGATATGCGCTTGCACCGATTCCACCGGCAGGCGCTCGGCGTCGAGCTTGCCGGCCTCGTGGTTGACGATGCGCACGTCGCCCGCCACGCGCAGGGACGCGTTGTCGTGGGCGCTGCCAGGCTTGGCAGCGGGAGCGGAGGCCGGCGTGGCGGCGCCATCCACCGGGCGCAACTCGGCCTGCACGGAGAGATTGGCGCGCGGCGCCGACGGGCTGAACAGGCGCGGGTTGATGTGTTCGCCATTGACCAGCACATGGGTAAACGGCACCTTGCCAAACGGCGTCAGGTCCGCCTCGGCACGGCCGCGCAGGCGATCGCCGCTGGCCTCGGCTTGCGCATGCAGGGCGGCAAGCGAGCCGCGCACATTGGCGCTGATGCTAAAGGATTCCTTCTGCCAGCTGCCCTCCAGCAGCGCGGCGCCGTTCAGCGCAAACGGCGCCTGGCCGGCGATCTGCGCATTGGCGGCCAGCTTGCCGTACGGCGTGACCAGCCGTTCCACGCTGATGCGGTGGCGTCGCCCGTCGGAATGAAGTGAGCCCGCCAGGTCGCTAAACACCATCTCGCTGGGCGTGGCCGGCGGCCCTTGCAGCAAGGTCAGGCGGTCCAGCGTGAGCGTATCCACGTCCACCGCCAACGGCAGGTCGAGCGATTTGGGCAAGGAGGCGGGCGCGCTGTCAGGCTGCGACGGCGGCAAGCGCAGCGTGACGGCGCCCACGCGCAGCGCGCTGACATGCAAGCGGGTCGGCGACCAGCCAAGCGCCCAACTGCCGTCGACACGGTCAATCGTCACCCGTGTCTCGCCACTGGCAAACACCACATCGCGCAACCGCAGGCCATGCGCCACCGTGCCGCCTTCGAGCTTGCCAGACAACGCGCCTGAGGACAGGCGCGTGGCCAGCGACCACAGCTGGCGCGTGCCGGCCTCCGTACGCAAGGCCTGCACCACCGCCGCAAGCCCCGCCAGCACCAGCAGCAACAGCACCACGACGCACCACGCCAGCCAGCGCCCGAGGCGCGTGCGCCGCGGCCGTGCCGGCCCGGGCGGAACATCGCCGGAGGCGGGAACGGGAGGCATGTCGGGAATGCTCATGTGGCAAATACCCTGCAACTGCGTTCATGGAGGCCGCCGTGCTGGCGGCGGGGCCGCATCGTCATCGTCATCGTCATCGTCATCGTCAGAACAATCATCAGAACGCGACTCCCAGCGAGATATGCGGGCGGAACTGCTTTGCCTGGATGCCGTAGCCCACGTCGAGCTGCACCGGCCCCACCGGGCTGCGCCAGCGCGCGCCGATGCCCACGCCGTTGTAGAGCTTGACGCCCGTCAGGTTGTCGGTGGCGGTGCCCACGTCCCAGAAGATCGCGGCGCCCCAGTCATGCAGGAACCAGTACTGGTATTCCAGGCCCGCCGTGCCGAGGTACTTGGCCGGCAGCACGCTGGCGCCGTTGCGGGTACCGATCGACTGGTAGCCGTAGCCCCGGATCGAATCCGTGCCGCCCGCCCGGAAACGCAGCGAGGCGGGGATCTTGGTGACGTCGCCGTTGGTGATATCCGCGCCGAGCTCCAGCCTGGCCACCACCAGGTCGCGCTTGCCCACGGGCACGTACTGGCGGATACGCCCGTACAGGCGGAAGAAGGTTTCGTCGCTCAGCATGTGCTTGGCGGCCACCCCCACCTGCGTGTTGATCACGTTGCCGCGGCGCGGGAACACCGGGTTGTCCACGTCGCGCCGCGTCCAGGCAAAGGCAGGCACCAGCGCCCGGCTMAGCTGGTTCGCCTCGCCGAAGGGCTGCAGGTTGTCGTAGTAATAGTCGAGCGAGATGGTGGTGTCGTACTTCTCGCGGGAGCGGGACCGTTTCAGGCCGGTGCGCAGGCTGGTCAGGTCGGTGCTTTCGAGGTCGATGGTGCGTTCGTAGCTGGCGTAGGCACTGTTGCGGTACGTCCTGCTGTCCGGCGGCATCGCGATCTCGCCGAACGCGTACTGGCGCTTTTGTTCGATGCGCGCTTGCGAGTCGAACAGCCAGGCGCGGTTGAACAGGTTGTAGTACGAATACCGGCCTTCGACCTGGGCGCCGGTATCGGTGGTATAGCCCACGCCGGATGACAGCCGATTGACGGGATACTCCCGCACCCGGACGTACACCGGCACGGTGACCTTGTCGGCGCGCATGTCGGCCTTGGGCTCGGCGACCCGGTCCGGATTGGTGTCGACAATCTTGCCGTCCTCCGTCGATTCCTGCTCGCCAAGGTCGATCTGCACATTGGAGAAGTACGGCTGGTTCTGGATCGCGCGCTGGAACTCCAGCAAGCGCTCCACGCGGTACGGCTCACCCTCGTACAGCGGATTGACGTTGCGGATGATCTGCTCGGGATAGCGCCGCAGCCCGCTGATCTTCAACGGCCCCATGCTGTAGGCCGGGCCGCTGGCAAAGTGCGCGCTCAGGTCCGCCGCGTGCTCGTCCGGCTCGATGCGGGCTTGCGAGCCGGTCAGGCGGGCGCCATAGTAGGTATTGCTCTGCAGCGCCACCAGCGCATCTTCCTTGGCCTTGTCCCAGTCCGCCTGGCGAAACGGCGCGGCTACCGGCAGGCCCCACTTGGCCCTGATTTCGGCGATCCGCTCCGGCGACTGGCTGGCGGCCGGGCCGGTCACATTCACGTCAACGGCGCGAATCACCGTGCGCGCGCCCAGTTCCACCGTGATGTGCAYGGTCCGCTCGTCGCCGCTGCCGTCCACCTTGGTGGTGGTCTGCGGATCGAAATAACCCTCGGTGGAAGTGAACTGGCGGACCTGCTCGCCCACCGTCTCGACCATGTAGTTGAACTGGTCGGGCGAGATATCGTCGCGGGTGCGGTAGCGCGACAGGTCCAGGTGGTCCTGCAGGATTTCCTTGATCGGCTTGGGCGCGTCTACCTCGACTTTATAGGCGGCGGCAGCGGGCCACGCGGATAGCATCAGGGCCGCCAGCAGCGGGTGCATCAGGCGGCGCAGCACGGCCGGCGCCACCGGCAGTCCGCCGGCAGGGGCGGCAAGGCCKGCGGGCATGGTGCACGGGGTCCCTGGGTCCATCCTCATCGATTGATGCACGTCGCGCAAAGTCGATATTTGACCACACCCGCGCGGCCGGCCTGTGCGGCGCCGCCAAAAAGACCGGCGCGACTGTCACCACAGCCGTCGCCACAACCGTCGCCGAAGGCTAGGCACGGGATGAAAACGGCAGAATCGCGCGCAATCCCGTTGCCAGGCCCGCCGATACGGTAAAATCCTCGCTGTTTGTTAATTTCACCCTGTTTCCCGCCATGGCTGCCTACGAATCGGATATCACCCAGTTCCTGAAGTCGCTCAAGGACGAGCGCCCTTCCCTGGAAGCGGAACAACGCCAGGGCCGCGCCCTGCTGTGGGACAAGAGCCCGATCAACCTCGAAGAACGTGCCCGTGCCGACGCCTCGCGCGTGGCGCAAAAGCCATACGTCTACTCGCTGGACTAAAGCCCTTACCCGCCACACCGCCCCACCTCCGAGCGCCCGCCCCTAGATGAACCAGAGCGAGCAGGACAAGCTGAAGCCGGCGATCGAGCTGCCGAGCGTGACGCCCGAGCAGGATTCCACGCCGGCCGCCGTCGACGGCATGGCGTTCGCGCGCCTGTACGGCGAGCCTCTGTTCAAGCTGCCGCAGGACCTGTACATYCCGCCGGAYGCGCTGGAARTCTTCCTKGARGCSTTCGARGGSCCGCTSGAYYTGYTGCTKTACCTGATCCGCAAGCAGAACWTCAACRTCCTCGATATCCCGATGGCGCAAGTGACGCGTCAGTACCTCACGTATATCGAGCAGATCCGCAAGAGCAATCTTGAGCTGGCCGCCGAGTACCTGCTGATGGCCGCCATGCTGATCGAGATCAAGTCGCGGATGCTGCTGCCGGTGAAAAAGTCCGACAGCGACGACGAAGAAGAGGATCCGCGCGCCGAACTGGTCCGCCGTCTGCTCGAATACGAGCAGATGAAGCTGGCGGCCATGCGCATCGACCAGGTGCCGCAGCTCGGGCGCGACTTCCTGCACTCGCAGGTCTACATCGAGCAGAGCATTGCGCCGCGCTTCCCCGATGTGGAAGTGGTGGACCTGCAGGCCGCCTGGGCCGACGTGATCAAGCGCGCCAGGCTCAACCAGCACCACAAGATCTCGCGCGAGGAATTGTCCGTTCGCGAGCACATGAGCCACATCCTGCGCCGCCTGCAGCATGCCCGCTTCATGGAGTTCAGCGAGCTCTTCGAAGACGCGGTGCGTTCGGGCAAGGGCGTGCCCGTGGTGGTGGTCAACTTCATCGCGATGCTCGAGCTATCGCGCGAAGCCCTGGTCGAGATCACCCAGGCCGAACCCTTCGCACCGATTTATGTGCGATTGGCGTACATTCCCAGCTAAGCCGCACCAATAGCGCCGCCCGCCTCGGGCCACATGTTCTACAATCCGCCGACAATCGGCGCCACCTAGAGCACCGGACCGGCCTCCCGGCGCACCCCCGCGCCGGGGCATTCCTACCACGACCAGCACACCAACTTCATGAAAGTCATCTCCTCCATTCACGAGTTGCGGGACCAGTTGCGCGGGCAGAACCGGGCGGCGTTCGTGCCGACCATGGGCAACCTGCACGAAGGCCACCTGTCGCTGATGCGCCTGGCGCGCCAGCATGGTGACCCGGTGGTCGCGTCGATCTTCGTCAACCGGCTGCAGTTCGGCCCCAATGAGGATTTCGACAAGTACCCGCGCACGCTGCAGGACGACATCGAGAAGCTGCAAAAGGAAGGTGTCTACGTGCTGTTTGCGCCCACCGAGCGCGACATGTACCCGGAGCCGCAGGAATATCGCGTGGAGCCGCCGCACGACCTSGGCGACATCCTSGAAGGCGARTTCCGCCCCGGCTTYTTCAAGGGYGTSTGCACGGTMGTGATGAAGCTGYTSTCCTGCGCGCAGCCGCGCGTTGCCGTGTTCGGCAAGAAGGACTACCAGCARCTGATGATCGTGCGCCGCATGGTCCATCAGTTCGCGCTGCCGATCGACATCGTCCCCGCCGAAACCGTGCGCGCCGAGGACGGCCTGGCCCTGTCCTCGCGCAACCGCTACCTGACGCCCGACGAGCGCACCGAAGCCCCGGTGCTCTACAAGACACTGCACGAAGTCCGCGATACCGTCCTGGCCGCCAACAGCGCCAGCGCGGACCTCGCCGCCATCGAAGCCAGCGCCAAGGCCGCCCTGCAAGCCCGTGGCTGGCAACCCGACTACGTATCCATCCGCAAGCGCGTGGACCTGCAAGCCCCCACCCGCGAAGAATATGTAGCCGGCGAACCGCTGGTCATCCTGACCGCAGCCAAGCTAGGCGCGACCCGGTTGATCGACAACCTGGAAATCTGACGAGCCAGGCAATGCCTCACGCCCATACGTCTTAGCCGTGTGACCCGCCCCCAAGGCGGGGAACACCCAAACGCGATGCGAAGCGAGCCGTCAAGGTTTACCTAGGCCGTATGGGGCGCCTCGGGATTCGGCGAAAAGAGCGGGAAAGAGGGACCCATGTCTGAGTATCGCCTTAAGGC
>NZ_JBFTSF010000206.1:0-12036 GCF_056399905.1 Cupriavidus sp. 01L46 | reverse complement strand
TGCCAGCGGCGTGGGCGCCATGCCCTGCCCCCGCCGCTCGAACAGCGGGTCGTCAAACAAGATGCGCATGCGCCCCAGCGCGTGGCTGACCGCGGGCTGGGTCAGGTTAAGCTGGCGGGCGGCGGCCGTGATGCTGCCTTCGCTATAGATAGCGTCGAACACCACGAAGAGATTCAGGTCGATGCGGGATAGCTGCATGACGGGCATTCTGGCATGGAATGCACAGTATTGATACTGTCAAATCCAGAAAATTCATTTTTCTAATTACCAGGATTGCGGTACAGTCCTCTCCAGTCGGCGCAAACCGCGTCCGCCGGTGCCGGGAACGGCCTACCGCAACCCGCGGCGGCCCAACCGATGCCGGCCTCATTCAGAGGTGGAGGAGACAACATGCAATTCGAGTACACCCCCAAGGTCAAGGAAATGCAGGCTCGCCTGCTGGCCTTCTTCGACAAGCACATCTATCCGAACGAGAAGCGCTTCTACGCCGAAATCCAGGCCAACCGCCAGGCCGGCAACGCCTGGGTCCCGACCAAGGTGATTGAGGAACTCAAGCCGCTGGCGCGCGAAGCCGGCCTGTGGAACCTGTTCCTGCCCCATTCCAAGCGTGCCCCGGAAGGCCTGTCCAACCTGGAATACGCACCGCTGTGCGAGATCATGGGCCGGGTGCCCTGGTCGGCCGAAGTCTTCAACTGCGCGGCGCCCGATACCGGCAACATGGAGACGCTGGAGCGCTACGCGTCGGAAGAACTCAAGGACAAGTGGCTCGAGCCGCTGCTGCGCGGCGAGATCCGCTCGGCCTTCCTGATGACCGAGCCGGCCGTGGCTTCGTCGGACGCCACCAATATCTGCTGCAGCATCCGCCGCGATGGCGACGAATACGTGATCAACGGCACCAAATGGTGGTCGTCGGGCGCGGGCGACCCCCGTTGCGAGGTCTATATCGTGATGGGCAAGACCGACCCGGAAGCGGGCCGTCACGAGCAGCAATCGATGATCGTGGTGCCGGCCGATACCGCGGGCATCACCATCAAGCGCTTCCTGCCGGTGTTCGGCTACGACGACGCGCCGCACGGCCACATGGAGATCGAGCTGAAGGACGTGCGCGTGCCGGCAGCCAACATCCTGCTGGGCGAAGGCCGCGGCTTCGAGATCGCCCAGGGCCGCCTCGGCCCGGGCCGCATCCACCACTGCATGCGCAGCATCGGCGTGGCCGAGCGCGCGCTGGAACTGCTGTGCAAGCGCGCCCTGTCGCGCGTCGCMTTCGGCAAGCCGGTGGCCGCCCAGGGCGTGACGCGCGAGCGCATCGCCGAAGCCCGCTGCGAAATCGAAATGGCGCGCCTGCTGACGCTCAAGGCCGCCTACATGATGGACACCGCCGGCAACAAGGTGGCCAAGGCCGAGATCGCCATGATCAAGGTCGTCGCCCCCAACATGGCGCTGAAGGTGATCGACTGGGCCATCCAGGTGCACGGCGCCGCCGGCGTCTCGGACGAATTCCCGCTGGCCAACTGGTGGGCGCACCAGCGCACCCTGCGCCTGGCCGACGGCCCGGACGAGGTGCACCGCAACGCCATCGCCAAGCTGGAGCTGGCCAAGCACATGGGCGTAAGCTCGGACGACATCAGCATGCCGGTGGCACGCGGCTTCTAAGCCGCAACGAGCCGCAGCAATCGGCAATCCGCCACAACCGGCCACAACCAGTCACAACTGGTCTCGCTGCCGGCCCTGCTGGCAACGTGGAAAACGCGCAGCCCGTCTGCGCGTTTTTTTCTTCTGTGCTTAAATCGCGCGGTTCGCCATGCCAGTGGTTGATGTGGCGATTCACCGATTGCACGATCGCAGCCAGGAGCCCTTCCCGATGATCGACGTCTACAGCTGGCCCACGCCCAACGGCCACAAAATCCACATCATGCTCGAGGAGTGCGGCCTCGCGTACAAGGTCCACCCCATCAATATTGGCGCCGGCGACCAGTTCGGCGAGGACTTCCTCAAGATCAGCCCGAACAACAAGATCCCGGCCATCGTCGACCCCGACGGCCYGGACGGCAAGCCCATCTCGCTGTTCGAGTCCGGCGCCATCCTGCTTTACCTCGCCGGCAAGACCGGCAAGTTCCTGCCCGAGGACGTGCGCGGCAAGTACGACGCGCTGCAATGGCTGATGTTCCAGATGGGCGGCGTCGGCCCGATGCTTGGCCAGGCGCACCATTTCCGCATGTATGCGCCACAGCAGATCGAGTACGCCATCAACCGCTACACCAACGAAGCCAAGCGCCTGTACGGCGTCATCGACAAGCAATTGTCGGAACATGCCTGGCTGGCCGGCAGCGAATACTCCGTGGCGGATATCGCGACCTTCCCGTGGCTGCGCAGCTGGCAAAACCAGGGCGTGGAGCTGGACGACTATCCGCACCTGAAACGCTGGTTCCTTGAGATCGCCGAGCGGCCCGCGGTGAAGCGCGGCGTCGCGGTGCTGGCGCAGGAACGCAAGCCGCTGAGCGGCGACAAGGAACGGGAAATCCTGTTCGGCGCCACGCAGTACCAGCGCCGCTGAGCAGCCCGCCCGCGCGGCCATGGCGCAAGGCGGTCAATGCAGGGAAACCACCTGCATCTCGCCAGCGCCGGCCACGCGCGCCGGCGCCTGCAGGCAGCACAGCAGGCTCGCCACGGGATGCAGCGCCTCGATCCGGTACGCCTCGTCGGGATCCGGCGCGAAGACCATGCCGGGCTGCAGGTACGCCACCTGCCGCTCGACGTGCGGCCATGGCGAATGCCACTGCAGGCATAGCGTGCCCGCATGGCAGGCCGCCCAGTTCAACCCGCCCGCGCGCAGGCGCAGCGCCCATTCAGGCTCGCCCTCGGCCAGCGAGACAAAAGCCGCGTTCGCGCGCGGCACGCCATCCGCACCGCGCCGTGCGCCATCGGCCTGCCAGAGATCCGCCTGGCCCACGGCAAAGGCATCGTAGCTGCTGGTCACGCCAGCTCCCACCAGCCCGACGGCATTCGGGTCCAGGATCGCACGGATCAATACCGTGTCCTGCAGCACCGCCAGATGCACGCGCTCGGCCTGGCGCAACGCATAGACGCCGCCCACCGACACCAGCACCGGCTCGCCGCCTACCGGGGTCAGCTTGATCGTGCCGTGCAGGCAAGCCCACCACTCGGCGCGTGTGGTGACAATGCTGGCCTGCATCGCGCCTTGCCGCAAAAAGACGTAGTCCCCGCTGCAGCCCAGGCCGGCGGCTTCCGGCACCACCCTTACCTGCAGGCCCACGCGCAACTGCGACGCGGTTCCGCCCGTCAGGATTTCGCCGCGCATCTGCGCGTCGAACAACGAAAAAATGCGCATGGCACCCACTCTCCACGTAATGGAAAAATACAGCGCCGCGCTTCCCCGGGGATTTGAGTGCCTCTATGTCGAGGTCGTGATCTTTTTTGGCCTGGTCCCTCGCTGCCTTAACAAGATGCCGAGGCGGAGCGCCTCCTTCCTTGTGCCTGCGGAACCCATTCGTAACATTTGGACAAGTTCCTATCCTTCGCCGGCGGGCATCATCCGCAGGTTACCGGCAACGCGTTGGCGCCGCACTTCGCCTGCCACGCAACGACGTCCGGCGACGTGCGACCACATACGACGACATGCGAGGACATGCGATGACATGCGATGACATGCGATGACATGCGATGAGTGCCAGCCCAGTTACCTATAGTGCGTACTACTATAAGGCGTCGCTACAAAGAGGTCAAACCCTTAGCCTCGATCCGATCTCAATCACGTATAGAGCCATGGTCGCCGATCCCCTCAAGCGCTTCGGGCTGCACCTTGCCGAGCTGCGCAAACAACGTGGCTGGTCACAGGAAAAGCTCGCTCTCGAAAGCGGCATGGCGCGCTCCTACCTCAGCGGTATCGAGCGCGGCGTGCGCAATGTCTCCTTGATCAATATCTGCGCGCTGGCCGGCACGCTGGGCGTGGACGCCAGCGAGATGCTCAACTTCAGCGAGGCCGACAGCGGCGGCCGCGGCGGCGCGCTCGTCCTGGAACAACGCTGCGCCGAGTTCAACATCACGCCGGCACAGCGTGTCACGGTGCGCCACATGGCCTTGATGACCGATGCCGAGCAGGACGTGATCGCATCGGTGGCGCGCACGATCGCCGTCAGGGCCATGCAGGCCTGACGGCGCCGGATTCAGCTGGCGCTGGCGAGCGCGTCCATTGCCAGCAGTTCGGCAAAGCGCGCTGCATCGAGATTGGACCCGCACACGATCAGCGCGACCTTCTTGCCCGCCAGCGTCTGGCGCAGGGGCCCCAGCAGCGCCGCGGTGGACACCGCGGTAGCTGGCTCCGTGGCCAGCTTCATATCGCGATAGAGGATGCGCATGGCCGCGCGTATCGCCTCGTCGGAAACGCGCACCATGCCGTCGACAAACTGGCGGCACACGCCGTAGCTGTAGTCCAGCGCATAAGGCGCGCCCAGGCTGTCGGCAACCGTCGTGACGCGCTCCAATGCTTGCGGCCGCCCGGCCTCGAAGCTGCGGTTCATGGCATCGGCGCCCTCCGGCTCGACCCCATAGACCCGGCAAGCCGGATTGATCTGCTTGACCGCCGCGGCAATGCCGCCGCACAGGCCGCCGCCGCCCACCGGCACCACCACCGCATCCAGCCCAGCCACCTGGCGCATCAGCTCAAGCCCGACCGTTGCGGTGCCCTGCGCGATCAGCGGGCCGTCGTACGGGTGCACCATGGTGCGGCCTTCGTCGGCCACCAGCTGCAACGCGCGGTCAAAAGCGGCATGCACGTCCGGCAGCAACAGCACCTCGGCGCCCGCCTCTCGGCAGGCCGCCACGCGCGCGGGGCTGGCGGTGGCGGGCATGGCCAGCTTGGCGCCGACGCCGGCCACCTTGGCCGCATAGGCCACCGCCATGGCATGGTTGCCGGCGCTGGCCGCTACCACGCCGCGCGCCCGCGCAGCGGCATCCATCTGCTCGATGCTGTTGAGCGCGCCACGCACCTTGAAGGTGCCGGTGATCTGGAACAGCTCCAGCTTGAGCCAGACCTCCGTGCCGGCATCGAGTTGCAGTGCCGCACCGGTCTGCCAGCGCCACACGGGCGTCTCCAGCACCTTGCCTTGCAGGCGCCGCGCGGTGCTCTGGATTTCGGGCAGCAAGGGATAGCGGGCGTGCGCACGCAGGTCGGAAAGATCGGACATCGGGTGTTCTCCATCGAATCGGTTGGTCGCGTGCAGGCCCCTATGGCCGTGCACGGCAAGGGAGGGACCACGGGCCACCGAGCACCAGCCAAAGCCGCAGCTCAGCGACCCCGGATAATTCGAATAATGGAGAACGAGAAGGAAATCGACGCGGAAAGCGACGACAGGCCGGACGTGGAGGCAACCCCGACCGGCAGCTCGGCACCCACGCGTGCAGCAGCGCCACCGGTATCGGTGGTACGGCACAGCGAGGAAGGGGCGAGCGATTGGAACGTCATGGAGCGGCAAGTATGCCACAAGCCGCAGCGTTGTGGCGGCATGCGTACGCGGCTGCGGCAGCCCGGCGTTACACGCCCAGCATGCCCTGGCGCTCGATGAACGCGATCACCTCGTCAAGCCCTTGCCCCGACTTCACGCTGCCCATCACGAACGGGCGCGCGCCGCGCATCTTGCGCGCATCACTTTCCATCACTTCCAGGTTAGCGCCAACATAGGGGGCCAGGTCGGTCTTGTTGATCACCAGCAGGTCCGACTTGGTGATGCCCGGTCCGCCCTTGCGCGGGATCTTCTCGCCACCGGCCACGTCGATCACGTAGATGGTCAGGTCCGACAACTCCGGGCTGAAGGTGGCCGCCAGGTTATCGCCGCCGGACTCGATGAAGACGATGTCGGCATCGGGAAACTTGCCCAGCATGCGGTCGACCGCTTCCAGGTTGATCGAGGCATCCTCGCGGATCGCGGTGTGCGGGCAGCCGCCGGTTTCCACGCCCATGATGCGCTCCGCCGGCAAGGCGCCGGAGATGGTCAGCAGGCGCTGGTCTTCCTTGGTGTAGATATCGTTGGTGATGGCGACCAGGTCATAGCGCTCGCGCATGGCCTTGCACAGCATCTCCAGCAAGGTGGTCTTGCCGGAACCGACGGGGCCGCCCACGCCGACGCGCAACGGAGGATTCTTCTTGGTACGAGCCTGGGTCATGGTGGACATCTTGTYTTGGGGAATCGTTTGCATGCTGCCGTGGTTCGCTTCAGGAACGGAACAGCCGCGAATACTGCGTCTCATGGCGCGCGGACAGCAGACCGAGCATCGGGGAAAAAGTGGACAGCAGCGGCGGCTCGGCATCGGCGCGCCGCACGGCCTCGTCGACAGTCTCCTGCACCGCGGGATGCAGCCGGCGCAGGATGTGCTGCCCGGCCACCTGCCCCAGCGGCACCGCCTTGAGCGCCGCCGACACCTGGTTCTCCGCCCAGCTGAAGCAATAAGCCGCCAGGCCATCGCGCTCGTTCACATCCAGCGCCACGCAAGCTGCGGCAAAGGCAGTAGGCAGGCACACCGGCGACAATGCCGCCAGCTGCGCGCGCAGTGCGGCATCACCCCACTCCATCTGCGCCACCAGCCGCGCCAGCGACCAGCCCATCTGCTCCGTCTCCAGCCGCAGCTCGGCGCTTTCGCGCGTGGCATGGAACCAGTCGTTCCATGCGGCCAGGCGCGTTGCATCCAGCGCGCGCCAGTGGCGATACAGCAGCAGCCACACGGGCGCTTCGCACTGCGCCTGCACGTCCAGCAGGTTGCTGCGCACCCACTGCTCCGCGCTGCCGGCATCGCGCACCATGCCGCACTCGATGGCGGCCTCCAGCCCTTGCGAATAGCTGAAGCCACCGATCGGCAGCGCCGGCGAGGCAAGGTGCAGCAGCGAGATAAGTTGGGAGAGCTGGGTCATGGGACGGCTTTAGCGCAACGCCTCAGTGCTTGTGCCCGCAGTTCTCGTCATGCACATGCGGCGCATGGTCGTGGCCATGTTTGTGGCCGTGGTCATGACTGTGCGCATGGCCATGGCCATGATCATGATCGTGATCATGCCCATGATGCTCATGGAATACTGCCTGCGCCGCGGCATAGTCCTCTGCAAATGTCGCATCGTGCCCATGCTTGTGCCCGCCGCCGTAGGCGCCGGCTTCCGGCTCGAATKGCAGCTCCGCGCGTTCGGCCTGCACGCCGAGGCGGGCCAGCATGTCCGCGAGCACCGGGTCGAACTCCAGGCGCAGGTAGTCGCGGCCCACTTCCACCGGCGTGTGGCGATTGCCGAGGTGGTAGGCCGCGCGCATCAGTGCCTGCGGATCGCTGGCGCCGACTTGCAGCACGGACTCCGGCGCGGCCCGCACTTCGACAAAGACCCCGCCTTCGGTGACCAGCAGGTCGCCGCCGCGCAGCACGGTGCCGCGCGCAAGGAACAGCGCCACTTCTTCGCCGTTATCGAGCGTGGCGCGCAGGCGGCTTTTGCTGCGCTCGGAAAAAGGCAGCACCAGCTTGGGCGCACGGCGCACCAGCACGGCGGCGATGCCGTGCGGGGCGGCGAGATGTTTGTCGATCTTTTGCAAAGCGGCCCTTCAGAAGAGGAAATAACGCTGCGCCATCGGCAGTACGGTAGCCGGCTCGCAGATCAGCAACTGGCCGTCGGCCACCACCTGGTAAGTCTCGGGATCCACCGTGACGTTCGGCTGCCAGTCATTGTGCACCATGTCGCGCTTGCCCACGGTGCGCGTGCCTTGTACCGCCGACAGCACCTTGTTCAGGCCGTAGCGCCCGCCCACATCGGCGGCCAGCGCCGCCTGCGAGACGAAGGTCAGCGATGACTTGTGCAGGGCGCGTCCGGCGGCGCCGAACATCGGGCGGTAGTGCACCGGCTGCGGCGTGGGGATCGATGCGTTGGGGTCGCCCATCGCTGCCGCGGCGATCATCCCGCCCTTCAAGATCAGGCTCGGCTTGACGCCGAAGAAGGCCGGCTTCCACAGCACCAGGTCGGCCCACTTGCCGACCTCGATCGAGCCCACCTCGTGCGCGATGCCGTGCGTGAGCGCGGGGTTGATCGTGTACTTGGCGATGTAGCGCTTGACGCGGAAATTGTCATGCCCGCCGCGCGCGTCGTTGGGGTCGCCGGGCAGCTTGCCGCGCTGCGCGGCCATCTTGTGCGCGGTCTGCCAGGTGCGGATGATGACCTCGCCAACCCGTCCCATGGCCTGCGAATCGCTGGAGATCATCGAGAACGCGCCGAGGTCGTGCAGGATGTCCTCGGCGGCAATGGTCTCGCGCCGGATGCGGCTTTCGGCGAAGGCGATGTCCTCGGCGATCGACGGGTCCAGGTGGTGGCAGACCATCAGCATGTCGAGGTGTTCGTCGAGCGTATTGACAGTGTACGGCCGCGTGGGGTTGGTCGACGACGGCAGCACGTTGGGCTCGCCGCACACCTTGATGATGTCGGGCGCATGGCCGCCGCCCGCGCCTTCGGTGTGATACGTATGGATGGTGCGGCCCTTGAACGCAGCCACGGTGGCTTCGACGAAGCCGGCCTCGTTGAGCGTATCGGTGTGGATCGCCACCTGCGTGTCGGTGGCATCCGCCACGCTCAGGCAATTGTCGATGGCCGCGGGCGTGGTGCCCCAGTCTTCGTGCAGCTTGAGCCCGATGGCGCCGGCCTCGACCTGCTCCATCAGCGGCCCCGGCAGGCTGGCGTTGCCCTTGCCGAGCAGGCCGATATTCATCGGGTAGGCTTCCACCGCCTGCAGCATGCGCTCCATGAACCAGGGACCGGGCGTGACGGTGGTGGCAAAGGTGCCAGTGGCCGGCCCGGTGCCGCCGCCGATCATGGTGGTGACGCCGCTCATCAGCGCCTCTTCGATCTGCTGCGGGCAGATGAAGTGGATGTGGCTGTCGATGCCGCCGGCGGTGACGATCATGCCCTCGCCCGCGATCACCTCGGTGCCCGGCCCAACGACGATGGTCACGCCCGGCTGGATGTCCGGGTTGCCTGCCTTGCCGATGGCGGCAATGCGCCCGTCCTTGAGGCCGATGTCGGCCTTGACGATGCCCCAGTGATCAACGATCAGCGCATTGGTGATGACCGTGTCGACGCAGTCCTTGGCCATGCGCTGGCTCTGCCCCATGCCGTCGCGGATCACCTTGCCGCCGCCGAATTTCACTTCCTCGCCGTAGACGGTGAAATCCTTCTCCACCTCGATGATGAGCCCGGTGTCGGCAAGCCGAAGGCGGTCGCCGGTGGTGGGGCCGAACATCTCGGCATAAGCCTGCCTGGAGATTTTCACGCTCATCACAGCGCTCCCATGATCTTGCCGTTGAAGCCGTAGACGATGCGCGCGCCAGCAAGCGCCACCAGCTCCACCGTGCGGCTCTGGCCCGGCTCGAAGCGCACGGCGGTGCCGGCGGCGATATTCAGGCGGAAGCCGCGCGTGGCCTCGCGGTCAAAATCCAGCGCGGGGTTGGTCTCGTAGAAATGGAAATGCGAGCCGACCTGGACCGGGCGGTCGCCCGTGTTGGCCACCGCCACGCTGACCGTGGCACGGCCGGCGTTCAGTTCGATCTCGCCCTCAGCGGGCATCAGTTCACCAGGGATCATGATGGGTTCCTTGTCGAGGTCAGTGCGCTCAGGCAACCATCAGGCCGACGCCATACAGCGCCACGCCCGCACCGGCCAGCCGTGCCAGCCAGCCCGCGTGGCGGCGCAGCGCGCCGCCCAGGCCGATGCCGGCCGCGTGCAACACCATCGTCGCCACGCTGAAGCCGCCCACATAGGCCGCTACCGCGGGCAAGGCGCCGGCCGTGGCCGACAACTCCGATCCGTGCGCATAGCCGTGGAAGACGGCGAAGCCACCCACGATGGCCATCCCCGCCCATGCCGGCAGCCTGGCGCGCAGTGCCACCAGCAAGCCGATCACCAGCAGCGACGCGGCAATCATCGGCTCCACCAGCGGCAGGCTCATGCCGGCAAGGCCGAGCACCGCGCCGGCCAGCATCAAGGCCAAAAAGGCAAAGGGCATGCGCAAGGCTTCGCGCGGCGAGCGCGCACCCAGCGCGCTCCACACGCCCACGCCCACCATGGCGAGCAAGTGATCCATGCCAGTGAAGGGATGCAGCAAGCCGGCAAACAGGCTGGCGCCAACGGTGGTGGCGTCATGGCCCGGATGCGCGACGGCGGCGGCGCTGGCAAATGCCAGCGCGGCGCCTACGGTGGCAAGCCTCACGGCGCGCGAGCGGTTGGAGTGGTTCATGTCTTGACCTCGTGTCTTGTTCAAACTCTTGTTCAAACTCTTGTTCAAACGATGGGATGGTGCACGGTGACCAGCTTGGTGCCGTCGGGGAAGGTCGCTTCCACCTGAATATCCGGGATCATCTCGGGCACGCCGTCCATCACGTCCTCGCGCGAGAGCACGGTCGTGCCCTCATGCATCAGCTCCGCCACGGAGCGGCCGTCGCGCGCGCCTTCCATGATGGCGGCGGTGATCAAGGCCACCGCCTCGGGATAGTTGAGCTTGAGCCCGCGCGCGCGGCGGCGCTCGGCCAGCAGCGCGGCGGTGAAGATCAACAGCTTGTCCTTCTCTCGCGGAGTGAGTTCCATCTTGGTATTCCCGTTGTTTCTTGTGTTGTCCGCGCGGTGCGCAATGAACAATGACTGCGCCGGCGCCTACGTCGCCCACAGCCTCAGGGGCCTGGCCGGTACACCGTGGATCGGCTCGCGCAGCGCGCTCCACGCCGTCACCATCAAGTGCCTGACCGCTTCCATCTGCGCGCCCAGCACGCGCAGCAGCAGCATCGACTGGCCGTCTTGCTCGAGCCGCGTCACGCCAGCGCGCAGGTCCGGCCGATACGGCAACTGCTCGGCCAGCGTCTCGGCAAGTTCCTGCGTGGCACCGTCACCTACCGCCCACAGCGTGCCCATGACATTGAGCCCGTCCAGCCCGGCTACCGCCTGGCGCAGCGCCCAAGCCGCGTCCAGCTGCACGCTCTCGATCCACAGCGCGCGCCTGCCGCCGCCCTGCACCCGGGTCTCCATGCCCAGCGTGCCGCGGCTCCAGGTCTCGCCGCTGGCCTGCCGGCCCAGCACGATCGCATCCCAGCCGATCGCGCTGGCACCGGGCGCCACCGTCACGGTGGTGGCAAGGCGCGCGTGCGCGTCATCGAAAACGATGTTCTCCTGCGGCAGCCAGTCCACCCGCGCGCCGGCTTCCAGCGTCAGCGTGACGCGCTGCGCGGCCTCCCGGCCGAGCGACTTGTACCACTTGGTGGCGCCGGGCGTCGCCAGCACCGCATGCGCGCCGGCGCCCACCGTCACGTCGATGTCCAGGCTGTCGCCGCCGGCCACGCCCGCGGGCGGATGCAGGATCACCACATGGCAGACAGGCCCCTCCGGATAGAGTGGCTTTTGCACCAGCAACGGCCCCTGGTGGCGGCGCTCGACCAGCGCGCTGCGCTCGGCGCGCGCGGCAAAGCGCAGGCGCAGGCTGGCCTCCCATGCGGGTGGCACGGCGAGGGTCGAAGGAAAGTCTGGATGACGCATGAATGTTGGAATGGCGGAGGCAGCCGGCAATGCATCGTGCGCTGGATGCGGGCATCATAGCGCGCGGCCGGGGGCACTGGAAGTGGTATTCGAGGCTGCATTCGAGGCCACATTCGAAGCCACATTCGAAGCCACATTCGGGACCGCACCCGATCGGCTGCCGGCAAGCGTCCGTCCTCTCCCGCGCGGCGGGGAGAGGGGGAACACACCAGCACTACGATCATGCGGCACCGCGTGTCGCATCACACCGCGATGAGCTCCCGCACGCCCTCCTCTTCCATCTTCGCGCCCTCGCCCCTTGCCACCACTTCGCCGCGGCTCATCACCACGTARTGATCCGCCAGRTGCCGGGCGAAYTCGTAATAYTGYTCCACCAGCAGCACCGTCATGCCGAACTCRTCCACCAGCAGSCGCAGCGCSCGSCCGATGTCCTGGATGATSGARGGCTGGATGCCYTCGGTCGGCTCGTCCAGGATCAGCAGTTC
>NZ_JBFTSF010000205.1:0-31285 GCF_056399905.1 Cupriavidus sp. 01L46 | reverse complement strand
CTCCAGGCCGCCGCCGACGGCGAGCAGCAGGCTCGGGAAAAACGCGGCGCGGGCCACGCCGATCTGTGCATTGGCGGCTGCCACGCGGCGTTCGGCGGCGGCAATGTCGGGGCGGCGCTCCAGGAGTTGCGAAGGCAGGGCGGCGGGCATGGCCGGCAGGGTGGGCAGCACGGCAGTATCGGCCAGTGGCGGCAGCGAGAAGGGCGCTACGGGCTCGCCCAGGAGCGTGGCGATGGCATGCTCCAGCTGCGCGCGGTTCAGGCGCAGGTCGGCTAGCTGCGCCTTGGTGCCCTCGAGCTGCGCCTTGGCTTGCGCCACGTCGCCTTCGGTGGCGATGCCGCCACGGTAGCGGTTGTCGGCCAGTTGCAGGACCGTGCCGTAGGCGTCGACGGTGCGCCTGAGCAGGTCGATCTCCCGGTCGGCCGAACGCAGGCCGAAGTAGTCGGCGGCCAGCTCGGCCTGCAGGCCGAGGCGCACCGCCGCCACGTCGTCCGCACTGGCCTGGGCGCGCGCCTCGGCTGCATCCACGCCATTGCCGATGCGTCCCCACAGGTCGGGTTCCCAGGAGGCGGTGAGCCCTAGCAGGTGGTCGGGCTCGGTCTTGCCGGCCAGCGAGCGGCCAACCACATTGGCCGAGGTATGGCTGCTGCTGGTGCCCAGCCCGGCGCTGACGGTGGGAAAGTAAGCCGCATGCGCGGCCCGGGCCTGGGCACGGGCGTCTTCCAGCAGGGCCACGGCCTTGCGCAGCGTCTGGCTGGAAACGTCGATGCGGGCTTCTAGCGCGTTGAGCGGCGCGTCGCCATACACGCGCCACCAGTCCGGCGCGATGCCCGCCGGGCCGCCCGGATGCGCGGCGCTGGCGCCGGCTTCCTTGTATGCGGCGGGCGTGTCGACCGTGGGTGGCTGATAGGCCGGCGCGGTGGCGCAGCCTGCCAGCAGCGCTGCCAGCGCCAACGCGGCGAGCGACGCCGCCAGGCGGCGTGGCCGGGCGGCAGGCACGCGGGTTTGACGAGAACGCTTGGGAGTCTGCATGGCGGGCCTACTTAGCCTGGCTGGCCGTGGTTGCCGGCTGGGTGGCCGGCGTGGCCGGTGCATCCACCGCATCCGCCGCCACCCGGACCCGATCGCCCGCCAGCAGGCCGTCGCCGGGGTTGACCACCACCTGTTCGCCGCCCTGCAAGCCCTCCGTGATCTCCACATGCGAGCCAAAGTCTCGGCCCAGCGTCACCTGCCGGATCGCCAGCTTGCCGTTCGTGCCCACCACGGCCACGCAGGTGCCTTGCGGGCGGAACATCAACGTGTTGGCCGGCAGGGTCAGGCCGGCCCTTGCTTGCGGCGCGCTCAGGTGGACCTCGGCATAGGCGCCCGGCAGGATCCGTCCCCCCGCATTGTCCACGTCCAGCTCCACGCGCAGGCTGCGCGTGACGTTGTCGATGGCGCCGGCATTGCGCGCCACGGCAGCGGCAAAGCGCTGGCCGGGGAACTGCGGCAGCGTCAGCCATGCCTGCATCTGCGGGCCAACCATGCCGCTTGCATCCTGCGGCACCTGCACATACACACGCAGCCGCGTGCCGGCGGAGAGATGGAACAACTCCCGGCCGGGTCCGCCGGCGCTGCCGGCATCGATCAGCGCGCCGGTGTCCACGTTGCGCGCGGTCACCACGCCGTCGAAGGGCGCGCGGATCTGCGTGTACGAGGCGAGTTGCGCCAGCCGTGCCGTGTTGGAGCGGGCGGAGGCCAGCGTGGCGGCCTTGGCCTGCATGTCGGCCACCTTCTGGTCGGTGTCCTGCTGCGCCACCGAGCGGGATTTGAGCAGGTCTTGCCAGCGCTCGGCGGTGCTTTTGGCCAGCGCGTAGTTGGCCGCGGCGATGGCTTCGTCGGCGTGTGCTTGCCGCAGCTGGTCGCTGACCTCGGGCGCGTCGATCTCTGCCAGCAACTGGCCTTGCTTGACCGGGGTGCCGATGTCGGCGTACCAGCGGCGCAGGTAGCCGTTGACGCGTGCATAGACCGGTGCGTCCTGGAAGGCGCGCACGTCGCCCGGCAAGGTCAGTTCCTGCAGCGCCGGCGCGCTGGCAGGCCGCACCGTCGAGACGGTGGTGGCCAGGGCTTCGGCGGTGCGCGTGGCCAGCGTGGCATGGGCATGCAGCCTGGGGAGGATGCCGGCGGCCAGCGCGCCGCCAAGCACGGCCAGTACCAGCAAGCTGGTTCGCAGGCGGCGCGTGCGCGCGGGTGCCATGCCTGGGGCGGCGGTGACGTCGCCGGATGGGGACATGGGAGGAGCAGGGAGAGTCATGCCGGGCCTTTCTGGTCGAGACCGAGAGCGGGATGCAAATCAGGGACAGGGATGGGGGCTGGCGCACGAGCGGCAAGCCACCGGTGCAGCAGCGCGAACAGGGTGGGCACCAGCACCAGCGTGGCGACGGTGCCGCAGGCTAGCCCGCCGATCACGGCGCGGCCGAGCGGGGCGTTCTGCGCGCCGGCATCGCCCGCGCCGAGCGCCATCGGGATCATGCCGATCAGCATGGCCAGCGCGGTCATGACCACCGGACGGAAGCGCCCGATGCCGGCTTGCAGCGCCGCCTCGAGGGGCGCCACGCCCGCCGCGCGCAGTTCGCGCGCCAGGCTGACCACGAGGATGCTGTTGGCGGTGGCGATGCCGATGCACATGATGGCGCCGGTCAGTGCCGGCACGCTGATGGTGGTACGCGTGACAAACAGCATCCACGCCATGCCCGCCAGTGCGCCCGGCAGGCCGCCGATGATGGCCAGCGGGTCAAGCCAGGACTGGAAATTCACCACCATCAGCAGGTACACCAGCACCACCGCAATCGCCAGGCCGCCAAGCAGCCCGGCGAAAGAGGCGTGCATGGTCTGTACCTGTCCACGCACCACCAGCTCGGAGCCGGGTGGCAGCGTCTTGCGCGCGGCATCGACGATGCGGCCGATGTCACCCGCCACCGCGCCAAGATCGCGCCCGCGCACCGAGCCGAAGATGTCGATCACCGGCTGCACGTTGTAGTGCGACACCACGCCTTGCTGACTGGACCGCACCACGTTGCCGAGCGAGCCGAGCAGGTCGCCGCCGCTGCCGGAGTCTGGCGTGGCGGCGCCAAGTCCCATCGGAATGTTGGACAGCGACTGCAGCGAGCCCATGGCGGACTGCGGCACCGACACCATCAGCGGATAGCTCACGCCGTTGCGCGGATTGAGCCAGAAGTTGGGTGAGGTCTGGCCGCTGCCGGAGAGTGAGATCAGCAGGTTCTGCGCCACCTCGCGTTGTGACAGCCCGGCCTGCAGCGCGCGGGTGCGGTCCACATTCACCGTCAGCGCGGGCTGGTCGTCCGGTTGCTGGATATGCACATCGGCCAGCCCCGGCACCGCGCGCAACTGGCCAACCAGTTTTTGTGCCACCGCGCGATTGGCTKCCAGCTGATTGCCCACCACCTGGATATCGAGCGGCGCCGGCAGCCCGAAATTCAGGATCTGGCTGACGATGTCGGCCGGCAGGAAGGAGAAGCTCACGCCCGGGAATGCCTTGGGCAGCAGGGCGCCCAGCTCGTCGACATAGCCCGCCGTGGCGCCATGGCCCGGCTTCAGCGACACCAGGATCTCGGCGTCGGCGGTGCCGATCGGCAGCGCGGAGTCATAGGTCAGGTTGATGCCGCTGACTGGCAGGCCGATGTTGTCGATGATGCCGGCCACCTGGTCCGGGCCGATGGCCGCGCGGATGCGGTTCTCCACCGCATCGGCGATGCGCGCCGTTTCCTCGATGCGGGTACCCGTGCGTGCGCGCATGTGCAGGCGGATCTCGCCGCTGTCCACGCTCGGAAAGAAGTCCTGCCCCAGGAAGGGCACCAGCGCCATCGAGGCGGCGCAGCAGGCCAGGAAGGCCGCGGCCAGCCGCCTGGGGTGGCGCAGTGCCGCGGCGAGGGTAGCGGCGTAGCGCGTGCGGACGCCTTCGAACCCGCGTTCAAAGCGCGCCTGCAGCCGCGCGCAGGCGCGACGCAAGCGGCCTGGGTCGCGCGCCTGCGCCGCGTTGTCGTGTTCGTCATTGCGTTCGCCACGCAGCAGGTAATGCGCGAGCGTGGGAATCAGCGTGCGCGAGAAGAAGTAGGACGCCGCCATGGCGAACACCACGGCCTCGGCCATCGGCACGAACAGGTAACGCGCCACGCCGCTGAGCAGGAACATCGGCAGGAACACGATGCAGATCGACAGCGTGGATACCAGCGTGGGCACGGCGATCTGTGCCGAGCCTTCCAGGATCGCATGCTCCAGCGGCTTGCCCAGCTCGCGGTGGTGGGTGATGTTCTCGATGGCCACGGTAGCGTCGTCCACCAGCACGCCCACCGCCAGCGCCAGCCCGCCCAGCGTCATGACATTGAGCGTCTCGCCGAGCGCGCTGAGCGCCATCAGCGCGGCCAGCACCGAGAGCGGGATCGAGATCGCGATGATCAGCGTGGCGCGCCAGCTGCCCAGGAACAGCAAGATCATCGCGGCGGTCAGGCAGGCGGCGATCAGCGCTTCATGCAGCACGCCGTGGATGGCGGAGGTAACAAAGACCGACTGGTCCGATACTGGCTGCACCCGCAGCGAAGACGGCAGCCCGGCCATGATGCGCGGCAGCATGGCCTTGACCTGGGCGATGATGGACAGCGTGGAGGTGTTGCCGCTTTTCTCGATCTCCAGCAGCRCGGCGCGCTTGCCGTCGCGGCGCACCACGTTGGTCTGCGGCGCGTAGCCGTCGCGCACCTGGGCCACGTCGCGCACATAGACCGTGCCGCCGGGGCCGCTCTTGACCGGCAGGTTGTTGAGTCCGGCCACGGTGGCCGTGCTGCCGTTCAGGTCGACACGGTATTCCAGCGCGCCGATCTTGGCCGTGCCTCCGGGCAGCACCAGGTTTTGCGCATTGATGGCGTTGACCACGTCCAGTGGCGCCAGGCCGCGCGCCTGCAGCGCGCGCGTATCGAGATCCACCATTACCTGGCGTACCTTGCCGCCGTAAGGCAGCGGCACCGACGCGCCCTGCACGGTAGCCAGCTGCGTGCGGATGAAGTTGTTGCCCAGGTCGTAGAGCTGCTGCTCGGGCAGTTGGTCGCTGGCCAGCGCCAGCCGCAGGATCGGCACGGTGGAGGCGCTGTAGCTCAGGATCAGCGGCGGCGTGGTGCCCGGCGGCATGTTGCGCAGCATCGATTGCGCGCCCGACGAGGTCTCGGCAATCGCGCGGTTGATGTCGGCGCCGGGGTGGAAGAAGATCTTGATCACCGCCACGCCGGCGAGCGACTGCGACTCGATATGCTCGATATCGTCCACGCTGTTGGTCAGCGAGCGCTCGTAGCCAGTGACGATGCGGCGCGCCATATCCTCGGCGGACAGGCCGTTGTAGGTCCACACCACGCTGACCACCGGGATGTCGATGGCCGGAAAGATGTCGGTAGGCGTGCGCAGCAGCACCAGCGGGGCGGCAAGCAGCAAGCACAACGCCAGCACCACAAAGGTGTAGGGGCGGCTCAGCGCGAGCCTGACAATCCACATGGTGTGCACTCCGGGATGAGGGTTGGGGGCAGCGACGGCCGCTTTCTTGCGGTGTCCGCGGTGAGTGATGGCCGCATTCTAGGAAGCCGGGGGGGCCGGTAACGCTGTCGAATCGATTACAGATTTGTCATTCAGGAGCACCGCGCCAGCGGCTATCATCCGAGCATGCAAGGCGACCGAAGCGCGCCCTGCCGGTACTGGCCAGGCGAGGATGGACATGAGAATTCTGGTGGTGGAGGACGAGCCCAAGACTGGCGAGTACCTGCGCAAGGGGCTGACCGAATCGTCCTTCGTGGTCGACCTGGCGGTGACTGGCGCCGATGGCCTGCACCAGGCGCTGGAAGTGGTGTACGACCTGGTTATCCTTGACGTGATGCTGCCCGGCATGAACGGCTGGGACGTGCTCAAGCAACTGCGCGAGCACAAGGACACGCCGGTGCTGTTCCTGACCGCGCGCGATGAAGTGGAGGACCRCGTGCGCGGGCTGGAGCTGGGCGGCGACGACTATCTGGCCAAGCCCTTCGCCTTTGTCGAGCTGCTGGCGCGGGTGCGCACCTTGCTGCGGCGCGGCCCGGTGCGCGAGGCCGACCGCATCGAGATCGAAGACCTGGAGATCKACCTGATCCGACACCGCGTGACGCGCGCCGGCCGGCGCATCGAGCTGACGCCGCGCGAGTTCTCCCTGCTGCATTTCCTGGCGCGGCGTCACACCGAGGTACTGAGCCGCACCCAGATCGCCTCCCACGTCTGGGACATGAACTTCGATAGCGATACCAATGTGGTGGACGTGGCGGTGCGCCGCCTGCGCGCCAAGATGGACGACGATTTCCAGCCCAAGCTGATCCACACCGTGCGTGGCATGGGCTATGTGCTGGAGCGCCGGGAACCCTGATGCGCAGGCTCTCGCTCACTGCCCGCCTGGCGCTAGCCTTTGGCCTGGTGGCCGCGATCGTGTTCGGCGGCGCGGGCGCTTACCTCTACCGCGCGCTGGCCATGCAGGTGATAGAGCGCGACGACGCGGAACTGCTGCGCAAGGTGGCGCGCGCGCGGGCCGAGCTGATGGAGCAGGGTGCCCGGCCCGACAGCGACTGGCGCGAAGTGGCGGGCGTGGTGTCCGGCAACGACGAGTTTGCGCTGGTGGTGCGCGCCGCCAGCGGCGCCGTGCTGCTCGCGGCCAATGCCGGCGAAGGGCCGCCCGCCTTGCAGCCGGTGGCGCCCGCTGCGCCGCTCGGGCCCGAAGCAATCCGTGCCTGGACCACGCGGCAGGGTTACCCGGTGCACGGCGTGCAGGCGCTGGTCCCCGTCGGGCCTGGCACTGGCGCCGCCACGCAGACGCTGGCCTTCACGCTCTACCAGACCGCCATCTCCCGCACCACGTTGCTGCGCGCATACCGCGCGAAACTGCTGTTGACGGGGCTGCTGGGCACGCTGGCCGTGGCCGGGCTTGGCTACCTGGTGCTGCGCGCCGGCATGGCGCCGCTGCGGCGCATCGCCGCCGGGGCATCGTCGGTCACGGTGCGGCGGCTCGCGTTGCCGCTCGACCCGGCGCGGCTGCCGCCCGAACTGGCGGAACTGGCTGCGGCCCTGCAACAGATGATGGACCGGTTGCGGGATGGGTTCGAACGCCTGTCACAGTTTTCCGCGGACCTGGCGCACGACTTCCGCACGCCCATCGGCAACCTGCTCGGGCAGAGCCAGGTCGCGCTGTCGAGCGAGCGCAGCGCCGACGAATACCAGGCGCTGCTGGCGTCCAATATCGAGGAATACGAACGCCTCGCCCGCATGATCGAGAACATGCTGTTCCTCGCGCGGGCCGAGAACGCGCGCGTGGCGGTCAACCCGGTGCGCCTGGACCTGGCACGCGAACTGGGCGCGCTGTCCGACTATTTCGAGGGGCTGGCGGAGGCGAGCGGCGTGGCGATCGCGGTGGATGGCGGGGGCGCCTTGCTGGCCGATCCGCTGCTGCTGCGGCGCGCGGTCAGCAACCTGGTGGCCAATGCCATCCGCTACACACCCGCCGGGCAGACGGTGGTGATGGCGGCGCGCACGGGCCCCGCAGGCAGCCGTATCGAAGTGCGCAACCCCGGGGCCGGCATCGCGCCGGAACACCTGCCCAAGCTGTTCGACCGCTTCTTTCGCGGCGATCCTGCCCGCGCCAACTCGGGAGAGTCAGCGGGCATCGGGCTGGCCATCGTGAAGTCCATCATGGACTTGCACCATGGGCACGTTGAGGTGGAGTCCGAAGTCGKGGGAACCACGGTCTTCAGGCTGCTGTTTCCGCCGAGCATGGCGGATTCGGTGTCTTAGGTGCCGCTGCCGCTGTAGCTGTYGCTGTTACTGGCGCAGCGACGTGAGCAGCCGGATGCCGAGCAGCGCCATCACCCCGCCGGCCGCGCGATCCAGCCACAGCTTGAAGCGCAGGTAGAACGCACGCGGCCTGGCGCTAGAGAGCGCGATCGCCACGATGGCGTACCAGCCCGTCTCGATGGCAAAGACCATCAGCGGCAGCGCCAGCAGCAGCGAAGCCGGCACCTGGGCGGGCAACAGCGCGGCAAACACGCTGGCGTAGACCACCGCCGTCTTGGGGTTGCTCAGCTGCGTGGCGAAGCCGCTCAGCAAGGCATGGCTGCGCCCCGTGGCGGGCGCTCCACCGCCTGCAGCTGCGCCGGCCGCCATTGCCAGGGGCGCGCTGGCGCCGCGCCAGATGCGCGCGCCCAGATACACCAGGTAGATGCCGCCGCCCACCTTCATCGCCATGTACAGCCAGGGCACCGCCGCCAGCAACAGCTTGAGCCCGAGCAGCGCGGCCGCGGCAAACACCACGCCGCCCAGCCCCATGCCCAGCGCCATGTAGAGCGCGTCGGCGCGGGAGCTGGCAATGGCGGCGCGTGCCACCATGACGAAGCTCGGGCCGGGGCTGACAGCGCCGAGCGCCAGCGCGCCGCCGATGGCCAATGTCGATGTGAGTGCGTCCATGGGTTTGTCTCGTCAGGAAGGCGGGGATCCGCTGCGGGCCAGCATGAGGCCGAAGCGCGTGGCGAGATGGTAGCAGCAAGACGCACGCGCCGCCGGCTTCGGCAGGCCCCGTTCCCCCGCTCAGTGAGCGCCGAATCCCGCCATGCTCAGCGCCSCAATCGTCTGCGCCAGCTCCTCGCGCAGTGTCGCCACGAGTTGCGCCGCCGGCAGGGCGCGCGCCAGCGGCGCGGCTTGCCCGGCCCATTGCGCGGCGTAGTCCGCATTGCCGCGCGCCTTGGCCGCCGCATGCAGGGCCTTGCCGGCGTCGTAGGTGATCGGGTAATCGGGGATCGCCGGGCGGTCCGCCGCCTCGCCCAGCTCCGTCAGCCGGTTGACGAAGCCGCGCGCGGCCCGGCCGGAAATGGCGCGGGTCAGCGTGGTGCTGGCGGGCTGGTCCGCCAGCAGGGCGGCGCGGTAGGGCGCGTCGGCCACGGTCTCCGGGCAGGCCACGAAGGCGGTGCCGAGCTGCGCGGCCTGCGCGCCCAGCGCCAGGGCCGCCGCAATGCCGGCGCCGTCCATGATGCCGCCGGCGGCGATCACGGGCAGGGCGGTATGGCGGGCCAGCAGCCGTACCAGCGCCAGGGTGCCAAGGCCTTCGTCATGCCCTTCGGGCTTGAACGTGCCGCGGTGGCCGCCGGCTTCCRCGCCCTGGGCAACGATGGCATCGACGCCGGCAGCGGCGATCTGCCGCGCTTCGTCCAGGCTGGTGGCCGTGGCCATCAGGAAGATGCCGGCGGCGTGCAGCGCGTCGATCCAGGCCTGCGCCGGCAAGCCGAAATGGAAGCTCACTACCGCGGGCCGCTCCTCCAGCAGCATCGCGAACATGGCGTCGTCGGCCACAAAGCTGGTGTAGATCTCGCGCAGGCTGGCGGGCGGCGTGGCGCCGAATTCGGCGAAGCTCGGCGCCAGGTAGGCCAGCCATTGCGCCTCGCGCGCCGGGTTGGCGACGGCGGGCGCGTGGCAGAACAGGTTGATGTTGAAGGGCTTGTCCGTCAGCGCACGGGTTTCGCGGATGGTCTTGCGGGCGCCCTCGGCGTCCATGGCGCCGACGCCGAGCGAGCCCAGGCCACCGGCATTCGACACTGCCGCGGCAAGCGCCGGCGTGCTGACGCCCGCCATGGGTGCCTGGATGATCGGGGTGGCAAGGCCGAGCCGGGAGAGCAGCGTGCGTGGTTGCGCGGCGTGGATGGGGTTGGTCATTGACGGGCTCCTCGTTTTTTCATTAATGAGTGGATTCTGTGGGGCGGGTTCTGTGCCGTGCGCCGGGCGTGCGATGGCCTTCACAGGAAGCAGAAGACGGCAGAGKCCAGCAGCGCKGCAGCGGCGGCGGCAAGCGGGCCGCTGAAGCTATGGCTGTGCRCCATCAGCGCATCGGATACCAGCGGGCCGGCAATCTGGCCTACGCCATAGGCGGCGGTCATGATGGCAAGCAGGTTGAATGTCACGCGGTGGGCCACGCGTTTCGCGGCGGGCATGKCGATGGTCACGGTGCCAACGAAGGTGCCACCCACCAGCAGCGCGCTAGCCAGGTAGGCCGCGGCCGAGTGGCTGAGCGCGGGCAGGATCACGCCCACCGCCTGCACCAGCAGGTTGAGCGCGAGCGCGCGCCGGGTGCCAAGGCGGCCGTGCAGCGCATGCCAGAGAAAACACGAAGGAGCCGCGCCAAGCCCGAACGCGGCCCAGATATGGATCGGGTCGACGTGGCCKAGCGCGTCGCGCACAAAGAGCGGCAGGTAGGTTGCCGTGACGATATAGCCGAACCCCGCCAGCCCGTAGCTGGCCACCAGCGGCCACGGACCAGGGCCGTTGCCATTGGCCTCGTCCGCGGCACCGGCGTTGGCACTGGCATGCGGTTGGGGTGCCAACACGCGGCCCGCAAGATACGGCCATGCCAGCAAGCTCAGCACAGCGGCGCCACCGCCGATTGCCAGCCACAGCAAGGGACTGTGCCAACCGGCCAGGTTGCCGGCGGCAATGAGCTCGGCGGACAGCAGGATGCCGGCACCGACACCCGAGAACAATAGCGGCGCGCCATGCGGATGTCCTACCACCCCGGTAAACGCAAAGCGCCCGAAGCCCATGCCCACCGCCAGCACCAGCGCGGTGGCCATCGAGGGCATCCAGGGCGCCATGGCATTGCCCAAGGATTGCGGCGCTGGCGTGAGGGTTCTGATCCTAGCCATGCTGCAGCTCCTGAAGAAACGCCGCGTATGCCGACGTGGCAAAACCCGAACGGCGCACCAGCAATGTGTGCGCGACCCGCACGGGCACGGTTTGCAGGCTCGCGGCATCGGGGTGCAGCGCCAGCAGTGACCTCGGCAGGATGGCCACGGCCGAGCCCGCCGTCACGCAGGCCAGGATCGCGTGGTAAGACGCCAGTTCCAGCACGTTCAGCGCCAGCCGGGGGCCTTCGCCGCTGGCCAGCCAGGCCTCGGCACACAGGCGGTACGTGCAGCCGCGGGAGAACGTGGCCAGGCTGCGCAGCTTGATGTCCTGCGGCGTGCGCACCGGCGGATGGCTGTGCGGCAGCACCAGCAGCAGTTCTTCGGAGAACAGGAACGTGCCTTCCAGGCCGGGGCCGAGCACGTCCATATCCAGCGTGTCCGGCGCGCCCTCGGAAGGATGGGCCACCACGGCGCAGTCGATGCGATGCGCCAGCAGTGCGTCGATCAGGGCTTGCGTGGTGCCGGTCTGGATCTCGATCCGCACGTCCGGCCATTTGCCGTGATAGCGCGCCAGCGGGCGGGGCAGCCGGCTGGCGGCCGAGCTTTCCATGCTGCCCACGCGCAGCGTGCCCGAGGGCGCATCGCCGCGCATGGATTGGCGGGCCTCCTCGGCCAGCGCCAGCAACCGCTCGGTGTAGCCCAGGAAGCGCTGGCCTTGCGGCGTCAGGGTCATGCGCTTGCTGTCGCGCAGGAACAGGGCGACGCCGAGCTCCTCTTCGAGCTRCTTGACGCGCGTGGTGACATTCGACTGCACGCGGTCCAAGGTCTTGGCAGCCCGCGTGACGCTTTCTTCAAGCGCGACGGCCCGGAAAATCTCAAGTTCGGCCAGATCCACGGCAATCCTTTGGTTGAAATTTATTCTTAAAAAGAGAACAAATTTCAATTTACTATCATCTATGGGAAACGATAAGTCAAGAAAGCCCTGATGCCAGCAGGGTGGGTGGAGCGGGAAAAGCACTCTGCTGCGCGATGCCACGCGCATCGCGAAGCGGACGCTTGTGCTGTCTGAACGGGCGCAGGCCCGCCATGTACCTAAGCCGCGGGACTAATGCGGATCCCGATATTGCTAGGGTTGGGGTTGCGCGGGTTGATGCTGAGAATGCCGCTGTGCCGGTGCCGGCCGCGCCAGGAGCGCACGGATCGACGCAAGGTAGCGGTCCCCAACCTCCCGGCTGGCCCGGTTCGACTGGGCGCGCAGGGTGCGGCGGGCCGGTGGCGTGATGTTCAGGCTGCGGCAGATCGTTGACAGGTAGGGCTTGCGGTCTCCCGCCAGCCGTTGCGCCGCGGCTTGCACCGCCGCATCGCCTACGCGTTCGCGCAACCAGGCCAGGACCTGCCTGTCGTATTCGTTCTGTACCCGGACCAGGTGTTCCATGATCGGCTCCCGTTACTACTGTTCATCCATACAGGTACTGTAAATATATACAGTAATCTGGTTTTTTCAAGGATGAATGCCGAGGACCAGATACGGGCCACCGTCCAGGGGGCTACAGGACCATGCAGGCGCCAGCGCTGGCGTCGGGGTGTTGCGCCAGGCAGGCGGGCGCGGCGGGCGGCATCTCCAGGTGGCAGCGCTGGCTCGCAGGCAGGTTCTCTTCCGGGGGCTTGCAGGCTGGGCGCGTGTCATGCCGAGGCGGGTGGTTGTCGCGCAGGGCCGGGTGGTGCTTTTCCACCCAGCGCGCCGCTCTCCAGAGCGCGAAGATGCAGGCAACCGCATAACTGCAGTAGATGAGGATCAGCATAAGCACCTTGCTTCGCGCCCGCTTGGGGGCGAGTAGTTCAAGAAAGTGCGAGTATGCGCAAGATCACTCTCGGCGCGGTATCACTCGATTGGGGGGAGCCCGGTGGTTGCGCAGGCCGTAAGGCCAGGCGGGTGGCCGATCTGGCGCCGATCTGGCGGAAATGCGGCAGCGGGGGCGAGACAATTGTTTGCAGTTCACCCGGCCAGCGCGGGCCGCGCTGGCGGGATAGGCGAGGCGATCAGGCCTGATCTTCGCCAGGTGTATCGGCGCGGTACTCAAGCAGGTCGCCCGGCTGGCATTTCAGCGCCTCGCAGATCTTCTCCAGCGTATCGAAACGGATGCCCTTGACCTTGCCGGATTTCAGCAAGGAGAGATTGGGCTMGGTGATGCCGATGTACTGGGCGAGCTCGCGCGATTTCATCTTGCGCTCAGCAAGCAGGACATCAAGCCGGACGAGGATAGTCATAGGGTCAGGGGGCCTCAAACGCAAACTCAAACAAAGCTCTCATTCTCCAGCGCGACGCGCGCGGCCTCGACCATCGCCCAGCCGATGGCCAGCAGCAAGCCGCCCAGCAAGCCCAGCATCACGTCGCCGAAGGTGATGATCACCACCATGTAGGGGCCGTTGGCCGCCGTGCTGGCCAGGGCCATGGCCAGCACCGTCTTGGTCAGCGGAACCACCCCGCTGAACGCCGTCACCACCAGCGCCACGCGGCGCAGGCGCACGGCCGTCTCCAGGGTCAGGACCGCGCCGCTCGCCAGGGCCGCGAACAGCCTGTGCGCTTGCATCAGTCCACTGACCAGCAAAGCCGTGGCCGCGCTCGTGATGGCCAGCCCGAGCAACCGGTACGGCATCGACACCAGCAACTGCCCGCCTGGCGCAGGCCCGGCCAGGAACGCGCGCAGGTTCCGGTCCAGCTCCGCATCGGGAAGCAAGAACCAGAAGGCGATCAGGCCGGCCGTCGTCACGACGGCGCAGCAAAGTGTCAGCCACTGCATGCGGTGCGCGATGACACTAACGCGCGTTAACGCGCCGTCAGCGGGCAAGGAAAGGGAAAGGGGGTTCGGCATGCCGGTCTCCTGAAGGGATTGCGCATGGCAAAAAATTACTGTAAAACAGAAATACTTTATCGTTTTACGGTAATTTATATTCGTTGGAGATTAAATTATATGCGTTCTCTCGCCTTCCCTGGCCGCCGCTTTCCCATCGCGCCTGCTGCCATGTTGATGCTTTTGTCGGCTGTGCCCGCGCATGCCGCAGCCGCGGAACTCGCCGCCAACTATTGGTACGTCGGCGGCGACCTCGATATTGCCCGCGACAAAGTCAGTACGAGCACGCCCGGATGGGCGGGCGGATCGTCCAACAACGTTGGATTTGGCTTGCGGGGCGGCTATCAGTTCTCGCCCTATGTGTCGGTCGAAGGCTCGCTAGCCAGCCTTGGCCGGGTCGTGGCCAAGAATGGCAACGCTAACGACAAATTCGACGTGAACGCCTTGTCCGTCAACGTAGTGGGCCACCTGCCCCTGACCGAGCGTTTTTCGCTGCTGGGCATCGCCGGTGTCAATTACATGCATGGCCGGCGCTCGGGCGATCTCGCATCGGGCAACAAGTCGCAGGGGCTTATCAGCCTGGGGGTGGGCGCGTCCTATGCGGTCACGCAGAACTGGCGCTTGCGGATGCAGTACATGAACTACGGCAAGCTCAGCTGGAAGGGCAACGATGCTTCGGTCAAGAGCCAGGCGGTGTCGCTTGGCGTGGACTACCTGTTTCGCTGAGGCAGGCGCATCGCACTGGTGCCAATGACCCCGGGGCCTTGGCGCCGGCGACGCAAATCACACGCGCCGCCTTGCCGCGCAAGCGCCGTGGCGCTACCAATCATTCAATACTTCAATAGCTATGACCATCAGGACAATCGCAGGCGTTGCATGGATCGCGGCTAGCTGCGCGCTCGCCGGCTGTGCGCCAACCCAGCTTGCCAGCCCGGCCGCATCGGCGGTCAGGATCACCCACAACGAGCCTGCCGCCGGATGCACCTATCTTGGCGACGTGACCGGCAGCCAGGGCGATTTTGTGCGGGGCGCCATCACGGCCAATGCGGATCTGGAAACCGGTGCACGCAATGACATCAAGAACAAGGCAGCGGCAATGGGCGGCAATCTGGTGTACCTGCTCACCCAGCGCGCAGGCCAGACCGGCAGCAGGGATCGCCTGGAACAAACCAATGTGACGCTGTCGGGCAACGTGTATCGCTGCGCGTCCCCAGGTGCGCACTAGCGCGTCGGGGCGGTGGCCAGGGTGGCCACGCTGGCGCATTCGGGGGCTGACATGCGCTTCAACGATGCCCGGTGCGACCGCCAGGGGCGCTTCCGGGCCGCCCCGACGGGGGGCGGCGCGAACAGGGATYAGGCCAGCTTCTCTCTGAGGATGTCCTGCGCGGATACCGGCTGGCGGCCCCGCTTGCGCCGGTAGTTGCCGTCCGCGTCCATTTCCCAGGTGTCGCGGTTGTCCTTCAGGTAGACCTTCAGCCCTTCCTCGATCACGCGATCCTTGAGGGCTTTGTCCAGCACGGGGAAGCAGACCTCGATGCGCCGGAAGAAGTCGCGGTCCATCCAGTCGGCGCTCGATAGCCGCACGTCTTCGGCCTTGTCGTTGTAGAAGTAGAAGATCCGCGCATGTTCCAGGAACTGGCCAAGCACGGAGCGAACACGGATATTCTCCGACAGGCCCGGAATGCCAGGACGCAATGCGCAGGCCCCGCGCACGATCAGCTCGATCCGCGCGCCATCGCCGGATGCCTGGTACAGGGCCTGGATGAGCTTGGGCTCCAGCAAGGCGTTCATCTTGGCGATGATCAATCCCTTGCGGCCAGCCTTGGCGTGCTTGCCTTCGCGGCGGATGGCTTCGAGCAGCGCCGTATGCATGGTGAACGGCGATTGCCAGAAGTGCGCCAGCGTGCCGGGATGGCCCAGCCCGGTCAGTTGGGAGAACACGTTGGCCACATCGTCGACGAGCGCTTCCTTGCAGGTAAACAGGCCGAAGTCCGTGAAGCTCCTGGCCGTCTGCGAGTGATAGTTGCCGGTGCTGATATGCGCGTAGCGCCTGAGCTTTTTTCCTTCGCGGCGCACCACCATGGCCATCTTGGCGTGGGCCTTGTAGCCAACCACGCCGTACACCACGTGCGCGCCGGCTTCTTCAAGCTGGGCTGCCCAGTTGATATTGGCTTGCTCATCGAAGCGGGCGAGCAACTCCACCACCACGCTGACTTCCTTGCCTCTGCGAGCGGCGCCGATCAGCGTCTCCAGCAGGGCTGAGTCGTTGCCGGCGCGGTACACCGTCTGCTTGATGGCCATCACCTCCGGATCTTCGGCAGCCTGGCGGATGAAATCCACCACGGGCGAAAACGACTGGTACGGATGGTGCAGCAGGATATCGCCGTCGCGGATGGCGCGGAACATGTCGGGCTGGTCCTGCAGCGCCTTGGGCAGGCCGGGGCGGCACGGCGGGTACTTCAGGTCATCGCGGTCCACGCTGTCAGGAACCGGCAGCAAGCGCACCAGGTTGACCGGGCCATTCACCGAGAACACCTCGGCATCTTCCAGGCCGAACTGGTTTTGCAGGAAGCGCGTCATCTCCTCTGAGCAGTTGTCCGCGACTTCGAGCCGCACCGCATCGCCAAAATGCCGCTGCGGCAGCTCGCCCTGCAGCGCATCGCGCAGGTTCTTGATTTCTTCCTCGTCGACGAACAGTTCGCTGTTGCGGGTGACGCGGAACTGATAGCAGCCGCGCACGCGCATGCCGGGAAACAGCTCGCAGACGTGGGCATGCAGGATGGACGACAGGAACACGAAGCCGTGTTCGCAGCCGGAAATCTCCTTGGGCAGCAGGATCACGCGGGGCAGGGCCCGGGGCGCCTGCACGATGGCCGCGTTCGCCTCCCGGCCAAAGGCATCCTTGCCTTCGAGCTCCACGGCGAAGTTCAGGCTCTTGTTGAGCACGCGCGGAAACGGATGCGCCGGGTCCAGGCCGATGGGGGTGAGCACCGGCATCAGCTCGCGGAAGAAATAACTGCGGATCCACTCGCCCTGTTCCTGCGTCCAGTGCGGACGGCGCAGGAAGCGGATTCCCTCGCGGTCCAGGTCCGGAACCAGCACTTCGTTGAACAGGCGGTACTGTTCCGCGACCAGCTTGTGCGTGCGGGCGCTGACAAGCGCGTAGATCTGCCGCACGTCCAGTCCATCCGGGCCTGTGGTCGCCGGCGCTTGCAGCTTGATCTTCTCCTTCAGGCCGGCAACGCGGATCTCGAAGAACTCGTCCAGGTTGCTGCTGAAGATGCAGAGAAAGCGCAATCGCTCCAACAGCGGGATGTCGCGGTTCTCGGCCTGGGCGAGCACGCGCCGGTGGAACTCCAGCTGGCTGGCCTCACGGTTCAGGAAGAGCTGCGGTGCGTTGGCGCCGAGGTTGGTGCTGGCACTGGCGAGGAAGTCCGATGGAGCGCCGTGAACGTCACTCGGTACCAGGGGCAGGGAAGGGGCGATCTCAAGTGGAGCTGCCGAGCCTTCTTCCATGATTCGCTTCAATCCTTCTCTGGGAATGGATCATCGTGCACCGATGACCTGTTGGAAAGATATTACCGCGCGCCGCGCCGCTTGAGGAGTGGGCACGGAGCACGTTTCCCGATCTGCGCGAGGGCCGTGTGGCTGGCGGGCCACGGACAGATGCCGGGGAGGGGGCGTCTGGTTGTGGTTGCTTTGCGGGAAAACCCTGCTGGGAGTGAGGCCCTGCACCCAATGGCAATTGCAGCTACCCTGTCGCGCAGTGATGGACTGACACCGAGAAAACACAATGCAAAAGACGCTGAAAATCGATTTTGTCTCCGACGTCGCGTGCCCGTGGTGCGCCGTCGGCCTGAGTTCGCTRCAACAGGCGCTGGCGCGGCTTGGCGATGACGTTTCGGCAGACATTACGCTTCGCCCATTTGAGCTCAATCCGGACATGGGGCCGGGAGGTGAATCGATCCAGGATTACATGGCGCGCAAGTATGGCCGCGCCGAGGAGGAAATTGTGCAAAGCCAGGCCATGATCCGCCAGCGTGGCGCCGACGTCGGCTTTGAGTTTGGCTCTCGTACCCGCGTGTACAACACGTTCGACGCGCATCGGCTGTTGCACTGGGCAAACCTGGAAGGGCGTCAGCTGGCGCTGAAGATGGCGCTGTTCCGTGCGTATTTCACGGAGTCCAAGGATTCCAGCAATCACGAGGTTCTCGTCGAGGCGGCGGCTGCGGCCGGCCTGGACGCCGAGAAGGCACGTACGGTGCTGTCCGGCGACGCCTATGCGGCGGAAGTCCGTGAGATGGAGAAGCACTATCAGGACATGGGCATCCGTTCCGTGCCCTCGATCATCTTCAATGACCAATACCTGGTGAGCGGCGGGCAGCCGGTGGAGGTGTTCGAGAATGCCATTCGGGAGGTGCTGGCAAAAGGCTGAAGGGGCACATGACTATCCATGACGGCTGCGCCAAGCCCCGCAGCCATGGACGTCCTGCGCACGGGGTCTCGGCGCGTCGCGCAGGCTGAGGCGCTCGAGGCTTGCTCCCTGCAAAGCGTTGCCTTTCTGCATACGTACTATCACCTAATGCTGCATTGCGTCATTTCCTTTGCTATGATTAGGGAAAACCCGATGAGGGTAATCCCTGAAGGAAAGAAGCCATGAACACGCAAAGCGACATCAAGATGACCGACCAAATGGAACGCGATCTGATCGAGCGCGAACTTGGTCCCCGCAGCCCCAGCCTGGTGGCAGACGTGAAGAGCGCCATCTCCGCCGTCCAGCATATGCTGAGCCGCCTGCAGAACCAGGCACGCAAGGCAAAGATCGTCTACGCGAACGGCTGATCGTTCACGTAGCGGCATCGCATGGCGGGAGGCGTCTCCCGCGCAGCAAGACCGGCCTATACGCCGCTCCGTCGGAGCGCAGCGGGGCCGGTTTTTTTATGGGTGTCTCGCGGGCTGGCGCAGCGGCGCATCCGATAGCTCCGGCGCTCAATCCTGCATTGGAGGATTGGCGTCTTCCTGCGAGACGATTTGCCTTCCCTCCTTCATCCACCGTGTCGGCGGTTTCCCAAACTGCGCTCCAAACCATCGCGTGAACGCGCTCACCTCTGAAAAGCCAAGCAGATCCGCCGTACGCGATATGGACTGCTGCCGGCTCTGCAGATAGCGCTCGGCCAGTTCGCACCGTACCTGATTGACCAGGCCCGAGAATGTTTCCCCGCGTTGCTCCAGTTGGCGCTGCAGCGTCCTCGGGCTGACCCCCAGGTTCTGCGCAACCTGTTCCACTGCGCTGCGGCCGCGCGGCAGCAGCAGGTGAATTGCCCGCCGTACGTCAGCCGCTACGGAGTGCTCATTCGATGGCGATTGAAGGTCAAGGAATCCCCTGGCGTACTTGGCCAGGCTGGCATCGGCCAGGGGGTTCACTCGATCCAGATCCTGGCTCGACAGGACCAGGCCATCGAATTCGCAGCCAAATTCGACCTGCCGGCCGAACAGGCGATGGTGCACCCGCAGGTCCGCAGGGGCTGCATGCGAAAAGTGCACGCAGCGGGGTTTCCATTGGGCGCCAAGTATGGCGCGGATCAGGCAAAGCACCGCGCCTACCGTCAACTCCATCGCCTGCCGGCCGGGTTGCTGCCTGCCAGTCAGCAACGTCACTCGCAGGACCGCAATATTCGCATGCTCGGTGAACTGCGTCGCGACAGAGTCGCTGAGCAGGTGGCGATAACGCTCGACCTCGGCCAGCGCATCCCGCAGTGTGGGCTGATGCTGCAGCGTCAGGCCGACCGGGCCGAAGTCGGATAACCGCCACGATTCGCCCATGAGCAGCCCGAGCGAATGGCAGCCAGTGATTCGCGCGGATGTCTCGAGCACCTCCGCGAGCCGGAATTCGGGGATGCGCAGGTCGGGCGTGTGCAGGCATTCCCGGTCCAGGCCGACATGGGAAACCATCTGCACCGGGTCGATACCCGCGGCGCGAGCGATCCCGGAGTACTTCGTGAGGGAGGCGCTGCGAACCAGGACGGTCATAGGGGGCACTTTCCGAAGAGGGATAGTCAGGTTGATCGAAGGCCTGCGCAATCTACCGATGAAGCCGCTGGCCTTCGCTTGGCTGCCAGTATCGGTCATGCATTGCATACGCCGCCGGCGCCGCTTTTCCGCGCAGTGACTCAGGCCGGGAATCCACTGTCATGGATGGTCAATTTCTGGCGTGGCTTGTCAAAGGTCCTGCGCATGCGAGAGCCGACAATCAACTCAGGCTACCGAATGATAGTGGCGGCAGCAATAGACGACAACAGGAGACGGAATTGGCAAAAGCCGTTCGCATGGTTGAGGTGGGAGGGCCAGAGGCCCTCCGTTACAAGGATGCCGAGGTTGGCGAGCCGGGTCCCGGCGAGGCGCGAAACCAGCACGGCGCGGTGCGTCCGAGCTACGCCGACACGTATTTCCCTAGTGGCACTTACCCCGTGCCGCTGCCCAACGGCACCGGGATCGATCAGCGCTATGCGCTGCAGGACGCGGTCCAGGCCCATCGGGACCTGGAATCGCGCAAGACCGCCGGCTCGTCAATTTTTGTTGTGTAAAGGAAGCTCTCCATGCACGTAGAACCTCTTACCTGCACCATCGGAGCCGAAATCGGCGGCGTCAACCTGGCCGATGCAGCGCGCGATAACGCGTTGTTTGCCGAGATCAAGGCGCTGCTGCTCAAGCACAAGGTGCTGTTCCTGCGGGACCAGGATATCAGCCGGGCCGATCACGTGGCCTTCGCCCGCCGTTTTGGCGAACTGGAGGACCACCCGGTCGCCGGCAGCGACCCGGATCATCCCGGCCTGGTACAGATCTATCGCAGCGACAAGCGCGAGAACTACGAGAACAGCTACCACACCGACGGCAGCTGGCGCGAAACCCCAACGATGGGCTGCGTCCTGCGTTGCATCGAATGCCCGCCGGTCGGCGGCGACACCATCTGGGTGAACATGGCCGCGGCCTACGAGAACCTGCCCGAGGAAATCAAGGAGCGCATTGCCGGCCTGCGCGCCAAGCATGGCATCGAACATTCATTCGGCGCGGCGATGAGCCCGGAAAATCGCGCCAAGCTTGCCGCGCAATACCCCATGGTCGAACATCCCGTGGTGCGCACGCATCCGGAGACTGGCGAGAAGGTGCTCTACGTCTGCGGCTTTTCCACGCATTTCGCGAACTTCCATACCCCAGAGAACGTGCGCTACGGACAGGACAAGACTCCGGGCGCGAGCCATCTGCTGAACTACTTGATCAGCCAGGCGGCGATTCCTGAATACCAGGTGCGGTTCCGCTGGCGGCCTAACAGCGTGGCCATTTGGGACAACCGCTGCACCCAGCACTACGCGGTACAGGATTACTGGCCGGCCCCGCGCAAGATGGAGCGCGCAGCGATCATCGGCGACAAGCCGTTCTGAGGCGCGCCAGCCGCAGCCAAGCCTTGCCCCCACCATTTGTAAATGGAGACATGCCATGAACTACCTCGATGGATCCCTGTTCCCTGAAAATCAGCAGCCGCTGATCATCACTGCGGCGCCCTACGCACCGGGTTGGCTGCCGTCCGATTTCCCGGAAGACATCCCGGTGACGATGGAAGACCAGATCCAGAAGGCGGTGGACTGCTACAACGCCGGCGCGACTGTGCTGCACCTGCATGTGCGCGAACTCGATGGCAAAGGCTCGAAGCGTCTGTCCAAGTTCAACGAGCTGATTGCCGGGGTACGCAAGGCTGTGCCGGAGATGATCATCCAGGTGGGCGGGTCGATCAGTTTCGCGCCCGAAAATGAGGGAGCTGCCGCCAAGTGGCTGTCCGACGACACGCGTCACATGCTGGCCGAACTTGACCCCGTTCCGGACCAGGTGACCGTCACGGTGAACACGTCTCAGATGAACGTGACGGAGCATGCGGAACTCGCGGATTTCAAGGGCACCTCGCGTGAGAATCCCGCGATCTTCAACGCGTACAAGGAAATGACGGTCCCCGCCCAGCCTGGCTGGGTCGAAGAACACATCCGCCGCCTTACCGCAGCCGGTATCCAGAGTGCCTTCCAGTGTTACAACATCAATAGCTTCGAATCCGTGGAGCGGCTGATTCGGCGTGGCGTCTACAAGGGCCCGCTGGTCATGAATTGGGTGGCTATCAGCGGCGGCATGGATGCACCCAGCATCTTTAATCTCGCCAACATGGTTCGCGCCGTCCCGGATGGCGCGGTGCTTACAGTTGAAAGCTCTGTGCGCAACGTGCTTCCTGTCAACATGATGGGTATTGCCTCAGGCTTGCATGTGCGTTGCGGCACCGAGGACTGCCTCTGGAACCAGTCGCGCACGGGCAAGATGAGCACGGTGAAGCAGATCGAGCAGCTTGTGCGCATCGCGAATGAATTCGGCCGCAAAGTGGCAACGGCTCAGGAAGCGCGCGACATCCAGAAGATTGGCGTGTTCTATGACACCGTCGAGGAGACGCTGGCTGCCAACGGCTTCGCGCCGAACCGCAATGGCGGCAACCAGGGCTTCCTGCGCAAGGCCGCCTGATTCGGGCCGGTTGGAACAGACGCTCAGTCAACAGAAGGGCAAGGGCGGAAAGTAGCCGGCTCTCGATGAAGCCGGTCTCTGCCCTGACCAACCCTCGCAATTTCGGAGACAAAAGTGAATCAAGTAGAACTGTCGGCGCACCGCAGGGCGTCGCTGTCATCTATGTTCGGCCTTGCGCTGTCGCTCGCGTTGCCAGCCGTGCTCCCGTCAACCGCCTATGCCCAGGCGTGGCCGGCGAAGCCCATCAGGATCGTGGTCGGCGGCCCGGCCGGCGGCACTGCCGACACGCTCGGGCGTTTGCTTGCCGAGGGCATGACCCATGCCTTCGGCAAGCCCGTGATTGTCGAGTCAAGACCTGGCGCCGCCGGGGCGATCGCCGTGGGCGCACTGTTGTCTTCGCCGCACGATGGCTACACGCTCCTGCTGATTCAGGGCGGCATCGTCTCCGAAGGTCGACTACGCATCCTATGCCACGGGCATGCGGGGGCAGACCATGGGCGTGCAGTTCAACCGACTGGCTGGTCTCGATATGGACCACGTTGGCTACAAGGGCTCGCCGCCCGCGCTGCAGGATGTCATGGGTGGCCATGTTCCTTTGATGTTTGACGGGCTGGCAACATCGCTTCCCCTCATCAGTGCTGGCAAGCTCAAGGCCTATGCCGTGGCCTATCCGAAGCGGATTCCGGCCCTGCCCGACGTGCCGACCTTCGCCGAGCTTGGCTATCCCGCCATGACCGAATCCGGCTGGATGGGCCTCTGGGCGCCGCCCGACGTACCGGATGCGGTGCAGGAAAAGATCCGCGCCGTCACGCTCCAGGTTTTGCAGCAGCAGGGCACTCGGGACCGGATCACAGCCATGGGGATGGAAGCGGGGCTGCCGCTGAGCAGCGATGCGCTTTCGAAGGAAGCCCGCGCCGCCTACGAGCGGCAGGGGGAACTCCTGCGTTCGATTCACTTCGTTGCGGAGTGATCTGCCAGCCTGAGTCTGAGCCGCCCGGTGGGCGTAGCCGCCGTCGAGCGCGCGATGGCGGGGCCGAAGACACTGTCATTCACAGAGAAAAACACCATGCAAAATGCGCCCCCTGCGCGCGCGGACCAGCTAATCCAGTCCAGGCCGGGCCTACCCGGCCTGGTGCTGCCGCAGACCTCGCTCTGGGCCAACCTCGATGTGTCCGCGCACCGCTATCCGGACAAGGCCGGAATCCGCTATTTCGGCAACGCCACCAGTTTTCGGGAATTACATACCCAGGCCACCGCGCTGGCAGGCTGGCTGCAGCAGAAGTGTGGCGTGAAGAAGGGCGATCGGGTGCTGTTGTATATGCAGAATTGCCCGCAGTTCATCGTCAGCTACTACGCCATCCTGCGCGCCGATGCCGTGGTGGTGCCGGTTAATCCGATGAACCGTGCCGAGGAATTCAGGCACTACGTCGCCGACGCAGGGGCACGCGTGGCAATCTGCTCCGCGGACCTGGCCTGCGTTGCGGAGCGGGCGACGGGTGAGCTCGCGTTGGCCAACAGGCTGCAGCATTTGCTGGTGACCTCGTATGCCGACGCGCTGCCGCCCAGCCACGAGTTTGCGGAAGACACGCCGCCAGCCTGGCTGACCATGTCGCATCCGTGGCCAGCCGGCGCCATGCGATGGACCGAGGCGCTCGGCGCCAGCCTGTTACCCGGACCGCATACAGCGGCGCCCGACGACATGGCGGTGATGCCGTACACCTCGGGGACCACCGGGTTCCCCAAGGGCTGCGTCCACACCCATCGCTCGGTCATGCAGAGCGTGGTGGGCGGCCGGGCCTGGTATGACAGCAGGCCCGAGTCCGTGTCCCTGTCGGTGCTGCCGTTGTTCCATGTGAGCGGCATGCAACACGGCATGGACGTTCCCATCTACAGCGGCGCCACCGTGGTGATGCTGCCGCGCTGGGACCGCGAAGTGGCGGGCCGGCTGATTTCGCGGCATCGGATCACCCATTGGACCTGCAATCCCACCATGGTGGTCGATTTTCTGGCCAGCCCGAACGTGGCGGAGTTCGACCTGTCCAGCCTGCACCATATTGGCGGCGGCGGTGCGGCGATGCCAGAGGCGGTGGCCAACCGCCTGCGCGGAGCGCTCGGCCTGAGTTTCCTGGAGGGTTACGGTCTATCCGAAACCATGGCCGCGACGCACGTCAATCCGGCAGCCAGGCCCAAGCTGCAGTGCCTCGGGCTGCCGACATCCAACCTGGACGCACGCGTGGTGGACCCCGTCACGCTCAAGGAACTGCCGCCCAACGAGATCGGCGAGATCATCGTCAGCGGTCCGCAGGTRTTCAAGGGTTACTGGGGCAAGGACGATGCCACCCGCGACGCCTTCGTTGAGATCGAAGGCAAGACCTTCTTCCGCACCGGCGACCTGGGCCGCATGGACGAAGAGGGCTACTACTTCATCACCGACCGGCTCAAGCGCATGATCAATGCGTCGGGCTTCAAAGTATGGCCCGCCGAGGTGGAGAACCTGCTGTACAAGCATCCCGACGTCCAGGAAGCCTGCATCATCGGCACGCGCGACCCGTACCGCGGCGAGACCGTCAAGGCGGTGGTGGTGCTGCGCGCCCATGCCAAGGGCAAGACCACGTCGGAGGACATCATCGAATGGGCCAAGGAGAACATGGCGGCCTACAAGTGCCCGCGTACGGTGGAATTCGTTGAGGCACTGCCGAAGTCGGGCACCGGCAAGGTGATGTGGCGCCAGCTTCAGGAGGCCGAGAATGCACAGGCCGTGGCCGGCGCGTGAAGGTGCCTGCGCGCCGAAGGCTGTGGAGCGTCAGGCGCGCCGTGCGCCAGGCTGCTGGCCTGAAAGGATAGCGATTGTGAGCAAGTCTGCCCCTTATGTTTATTTATGTCGACAATAAAAATCATGACTGCTATGATCGCGCCAACGATAGCCTGGGCAGGTGGAAATGGCTCGTCGCGCGATTGCTTCGCGCGGTTGCTTCGGTGAGGCACGCAGCACTTGGCAGGCTGGGTCGTAGTCCAAAAAGGTGGGGGAGACGATGTCACTACTGAAAAAGCTGCTCGCAGTTGCGCTGTGTGCCGAGACAATCATTGCCTTGTGCGCACCAGGCCCGGTCCAGGCACAGGAAGCCTGGCCCGCGCGCCCGATTCAAATGATCGTGCCCTCGTCCGCCGGATCGGGAACCGACTCGCTGGCGCGGGTCATGGCTCAACGCCTTTCCGAATCGCTGAAGCAGGCTGTGGTGGTAGAGAACCGGCCGGGTGGCAGCGGGGTGATTGGGACCAACGCCGTCCTCAAGGCGGCGCCGGATGGCTACACGATTCTCTACACAACGGCGTCCAACATGGTGGTTGCGCCAGCAGTCATCAAGTCCATTTCCCAGGAGGCAAGAAAGAGCCTCATGCCGATCGCACAGACGGCGGTGGGTGGGGTGTTGCTGCTGGTGAGCCCGGATCTGCCGGTCTATGACTTGCCTGGACTCATCGAGTTCGTGAAGGCAAATCCGGATAAGTACAGCTATGGAAGCTGGGGCACCGGGTCGTCCGCGCACCTGACGATGGAATGGTTGAAGAAGCAGACCGGCATGAAGACCGAACACGTTGCATATCGGACCTCCAGTCAACTGCTCACTGAACTTTCCTCGGGTGTGCTCAAGATCGGCTGGACCGATCCCAGCGTGGCGGTTCCGTTCCTGCGTTCCGGGAAGGTGCGCGGCATTGCCAATGTGGGCAACGTGCGGTCTCCCCAGCTTGCCAACGTCAGGACGATGGGCGAACAGGGCTACAAGTTTGGCACCGTGGGATGGTTCGGCATGTTCGCGCCGGCCGGAACCAGTCCGGCGATCGTGAAGCGGTTGGCAGATGAGGTCAACAAGGTGCAGGCGTTGCCGGAGATCGCGGCCCTGATGAAGAGGCAGAACTTCGAGCCGCCACCGGTAAAGTCCTCCGCGCAGCTGGCCGAGATCGTCCAGAGCGATCTGCAAGTCTGGACGAAGATCGCCAACGACGCGGGGATCAGGCTCGAAGAATAAGAGACGGCTCCCGGCCGGGGGCTAAGGAGTTATTGCGTGAATTGCTCTGGACTTTCGGGTGCGGGCCCTGCCCCTGGATCGTCGCGAACTCTGCGCGTTGATTTTTATCTTGACCTGATATGCCCTTGGTGCTGGATTGGGTTGCGTAATCTGCGTTCAGCAGTTGCCCGCATGTGTCATAAAAAGGCAAGCTCAAGACGTGCAAGGTAAAGCGGGAGGCGGTGGCAGGCCAGATGATTCACTGGCGCGAAGGACACGCTGACATCAACCGGTTAAGGGAGATTCGCTCGCGTACCGCCGTGCCGAAGATGGCGCTGCACATGGGGTTCTACAGCTCGCTCATCTAGTTCGACATTCTCAATATTCACATTTCATCTTGGAGATCCATCATCATGAACTTCCTTGACGGCCACCTGTATCCCGAGAACCAGCAGCCTCTGATCATCACGGCCGCTCCCTATGCGCCGGGCTGGATTCCCTCAGACTTTCCGGAAGATATCCCTGTCACAATGGAGGAGCAGATCCAGAAGGCGGTGGATTGCTACGAAGCCGGTGCCACCGTGCTGCATCTGCATGTGCGCGAACCCGATGGCAGGGGCAGCAAGCGCCTGTCCATGTTCAATGAGCTGATCGCCGGGGTGCGCAAGGCCGTGCCCGAGATGGTCATTCAGGTGGGTGGCTCGATCAGCTTTGCGCCCGAGGACGATGGCTCCGCAGCCAAATGGCTCTCCGACGACACGCGGCATATGCTGGCCGAACTCGATCCGAAGCCCGACCAGGTGACGGTGACCGTCAACACCACGCAGATGAATGTGACAGAGCATGCTGGTCTGGATGACTTCAAGGGGGTCTCGCGGGGATTCCCGCACCTCTATGCAACCTACAAGGACATGATCGTGCCTTCGAACCCTAGCTGGGTCGAGGAGCATATCCGGCGCCTGACAGCCGCCGGAATCCAAAGCGAGTTTCAGTGCTACAACATCAACAGCTTTGAAACGATTGAGCGGATGATTCGCCGCGGCGTCTACAAAGGGCCACTGGTGATGAACTGGGTGGCTATCAGCGGCGGCATGGATCAAGCGAACATCTACAACCTGGCCAACTTCCTGCGTGCCGCGCCCGACGGAGCGGTGATAACGGTGGAGAGTTCGGTGCTGAATGTGCTGCCCGTGAATATGATCGGCATGGCTTTGGGCCTGCATGTGCGGTGCGGCATCGAGGATGTGCTCTGGAACCAGACCCGCACGGGAAAGAGCACCTCCGTCGAGCAGATCAAGCAATTGGTGCGTATCGCCGGCGAATTTGGCCGCCCCATAGCGACGGCGAAACAGGCACGAGAGATCATGCAGATTGGGGTCTTCTACGGCACGGCGGAAGAGACGCTTCAGGCCAATGGTTTCGCCCCCAATCGTAACGGTGGCAACCAGGGATTTCTGCGCAAGCCCGCCTAAAGCGTCTCGGTAAGCATGACTGCCAACCGGGAGAGACCACAGTCAGCTTTCTCAAGCCGACTGTGGCAATCGTAATGATTGATACAGAACAGGAGACAACATGGCGAAAGTCGTTAAATTCTACGAAACGGGCGGCCCCGAGGTCCTTCGTCTTGAAGACGCTGAGGTTGGTGAACCGGGACCGGGAGAGGTCCGCGTTCGTCACGTGGCCGTGGGCCTGAACTTTGCCGACACCTACTTCCGTGGCGGCACTTACCAGGTTCCGCTGCCCAGCGGCGTCGGTAACGAGGCAGCCGGTGTGGTCGAGGCAGTTGGTGCCGGTGTGACCCAGCTGGCGGTCGGCGACCGTGTGACCTACACGGGCTTTGTCAACACGCTAGGCGCCTACAGCACTGAGCGGTTGATTTCTGCCGCGCTGCTGATCAAGCTGCCGGAGGCCATCAGTTGCGAAGCTGCGGCGGCCATGACCATGCGGGGCTTGTCCGCCTCCTACCTGGTGCGCCGGATCTACCCCTTCGTGGCAGGTGAGGCTGTGCTGCTGCATGCCGCGGCAGGCGGTGTTGGCCTGATCGTTTCGCAATGGGCCAAATTGCTCGGGCTGACGGTGATCGGCACGGTGTCGACGGATGCCAAGGCCGAAGTCGCGCGCGCCCACGGCTGTGATCACACGATCAACTACAGCCATGAGGATGTCGCCAAGCGCGTGCGGGAACTGACGGACGGCGTGGGCGTATCCGTGGTTTTCGACAGCGTGGGCAAGGCCACCTTCATGTCCTCGCTGGACTCGCTCAAGCGCCGCGGCCTGATGGTCTGCGTCGGTACCGCCTCCGGCACAATCCCGCCGTTCGATCCGCAAATCCTGGCCCGCAAGGGCTCGCTCTACCTGACCCGCCCGGGCCTGGCCGACTACATTGCCGATCCGGCCGAAAAGGCGGAACTGATCGACGAGCTATTTGGCCACGTGGCGGCAGGGCGCATCCGCATCGAGATCAATCAGCGCTATGCCTTGGAGGACGCCGTGCAGGCACATCGGGACCTGGAGGCTCGAAAGACCACGGGCTCGTCCATTTTCGTGATTTGAAGGTTTCCCTCAGATCCGAGTGACGCCGCGTGGCTTAAGCCAGCCGGTTTGGGTACGCGTGCTCATGCCCGAGTACATGACGCCATGCAGCAATGCATGGTGTGCATTGCTGCATGGCCACGAGGACCATGCGTTTGGCGATGCGGGCTACACGGAAGTAGGGAAACGCGACACAAACCGKGCGGCTCCGTGGCCGTGGACGATGACGGCGTCGTTCACGTCTGCGATGGTCTTCGCGCCAAGCATGGCCATGTTTCGGTCGACCTCATCGCGCAAAAGTGTGATGGCGTGGCGTACGCCTTCGGCTCCCCCAACGGCCGCAGCGTAAATAAAAGGTCGCCCCAGGAAGACAAAGCGGGCTCCTAGTGCCAACGCTTTGAGCACATCACCGCCTCGCCGGATACCGCTGTCCATCATGACGGTTGTCTTGTGCGCGACGGCCTCACAAATCTCCGGCAATACTGCAAGCGGTTCCACGGCACCGTCCAATTGGCGCCCACCGTGATTCGAGACAATGATGCCGTCGGCGCCCAAGGCGACAGCGCGCTMGGCGTCGGACGTATGCAAAAGGCCTTTTATGACCAGGTTGCCGCGCCATCTTTGCCGGATTCGCTCGATATCCGTCCAACTCAGGTGATCGCGCCCCGTCGTGTCGCGAATGGCGGAGGCCGACAAGATCGGGGCGCCGCGAGACGCAAAAGAATTCTCAAAATGCGGCATCCCACTCGAGATGAGCGTTCTGGCGAACGTTCCAGCCAGCCAACGCGGCCGGGACATGCCATCGAGTGCCAAGCGCACGGATGGCCGCAAAGGCAAAGAGAAGCCAGTACGGACGTTATTCTCCCGGTTGGCCCAAACGGGAATATCAACCGTAAGGACAAGCGTAGCGAACCCGGCTGCTTCAATCCGCTCAATCAGAGCGTCTCTGCGAGTGGCGTCGGCATAACGTTGCCCGAAGATCTCGGTCGCTTGCGACCTTCCCGACACATCGACAAGGACTTTGGGTCGGAACTTGACCTCGTCGAATGCCGTCTTGTTCGCGCCAAGCGATTTTCCATCCTCCGCGGCGCCGGCAATATAGCCAAAGATCGGGCGCGGCAGGCTCTTCTTTGCCGCGACTTCAAAATCGGCAAGCGAGAGGATCGGTCGTAGTCGTCGATGAATCTGACGGCTGGCGCCATAGGCAGGCTTGGCAGGCATTCCCGCACTGGGGACGGCTTGGCTTTCCGCAACTTCTGTTAGAGATGTCATCTTGATTTGAAGCGTCTATCAGGCCTAACCGCTGTCACTATCAGCCACGCCGGATCACATTGACAATCAGGCGAACGTGCCTCGCTGGCGCATCAGCTCACGGAACAGCGCCGCATGTTTCTCGAACGGCGCACGCCCGTGGAGGTAGAAGTAGTTGTTCAGTACAACCAGGTCGCCGACCGGCAGCGACACTTCCTTTGTTCCCGGCGAAGCCTCCATGGAAGTCGACAGGTCGTTGAGAAATGCAGCCTCCTCGCGATTGCGAGGCTGTACGAACTGATCGATGAAGGACATCGACAACCCAAAGGCGTTCTGGAAGAAGAGCGGGCGCTCGACCCTATCGCTGACATTCTTGGACCCCGGCGCCTTGTAGAGGAACGGCTGCGTCCCGAGACGGTGACTGACAAACCGGTCACGGTCTTCCCAATCGTCCAGATGCAAGAATCGGGACTCCCCGCCCTTTGCATTCTCTTCTGCGAACTTCATCATCAACAGCCAGTCCGTCGCTTCGGTAACGAAGGTGCCATCTGTGTGCATCGTGAAGAGTCGATAGGCTTGGCGCAAATACGAGTCGCTATCGTCCGTGTGCTTGACCACGAAGCGAGCGTAGTAAGTGCCCGACATCGCATCGTGATTGCCGGGGCCCAAGAGGTGCCCAATGGCAGTGCCGAAGCGAACGAAATCGTCGGCGTCAGTCGTCAGTCCCTGGAGGCCTACCGTAAAGCCACCGTGCTGCCGATCCTTCACAATGCCGTTGATGGCGGTCGCGAAGTCCTCGCCGACATGCTTCGCGAGTACGTCCGCGAGCCCGTAGCGCATGAAGGGGACATACTCAAGGTTTTGAACATCGACCTTGCGTGCGTCATGCAGGAAGCCAAGAACGGCGTCGCGCTCAACGGTCACATGCAGGATGCGGTGGTGATCTGGGTGGGCAGACACTTGGAAGCGGGACTCGTCATTGGTGGCAAGCACTGACGCAGGAAGCGGGGCATTCATTGGTAGCTCTCCGGGAGTTGTATGGTGCTATTTCATCTGGATTCTTTGATATGATCCAGATGGAAAGCAGTAATTTTTGTTCCGAAATTGAGATTAAAACGATGATTGATGTTCGCCAGTTGCAGTGCTTCGTCGCCGTGGCGGAAGAACTTCACTTTGCCAAGGCGGCAGATCGCTTAGGTCTCGCACAATCAGGGCTCAGCACCCAAATCCAACGCCTTGAACAAGATTTGGGCGTCACGCTCTTGAACCGCAACAAGAGGAAGCCGGTGTCACTTACCGACGCGGGGCACCTGTTTCATGCCGAAGCTGTCGCTGCGTTGCGGCACATTGAGCGGGCCGACCAGGTGGGACGCCTGGC
>NZ_JBFTSF010000204.1:0-12082 GCF_056399905.1 Cupriavidus sp. 01L46 | reverse complement strand
CAGCAGTAGCGCGGCGATTTCATGCGGACTTAGCATCTCGGCCTCCTTTGTCGCGGTTGGAAAAACGAACTACGACTGCTTCCCCGAGCTCGATTCCACAGTGGACGGTGGCGACGGCAGTGGGTCATCGGTGCGAGGAACTGGGAGCGTGCACCGAACGGCCACAATAGACTTCTTTATCGCCGGCATCAAGTCAGATATATGCGGCAACGCCGCAAAGTGAAGCAGCGCCAGAGCCTGTCACCGCCGACGGTGGATTGGTACGCCCCGCGTTCGCGCGAGCGGTGGATCCAGGTCTGGAGGCCCTTTGAGGGCCCGCTGTCGTCGCGCGCGCAGGGCTACGCGCTCGGGGTGCTCAACAACCTCTACCGCTTCCTTGCCGACCGGAACTACCTGATGGGCGATTCCTGGCACGGCATCCACGTGCCGCGCAAGGCCCGGCCGGCACTGGACGTGGGGCGCAGCCTGACCGAGGACCAATGGACGTTCGAGCTGGCCCAGCTCGATGCACTGCCGCCCATCTCGGCCCACCAGCGCCTGCAGGTCGCCTTGCCGCTGCGGCACGCCACCCGCCTGCGCTTGTCGGAAGTGGTCGCTGCCGCCACCGGCCATCTGGAGTGGGTCAACCTGCCCGGTGCTGGCCACCGCGCCGGCACCAAGAAGCGGATCGAGGGCCGGTGTCTGGAAGTGGTGGGCAAGGGCAACAAGCTGCGCCGCGTGCCGGTGCCGCCGGGGGCGATCGCGCGGCTGGGGGCGTATCTGGTGGCGCGCGGCCATCCGGCCGACCGGGGAGCCAACCGGGTCCCGGGTGGCGTCACGCTGCTCGGCCACACCACCGACCTGGGCGAGCGGGCGCCGTGGGCCGGTGCGCACACCGCCGCCAACCCCGTCGGTTCCGCAGCCGAGATCAGCGCCGTCACGCTCGCCAAGCAGATCAAGAGGTTCCTGATGACTGTGCCGGCACGCTGCGTCTCGCCGATCCGCGCCGCGCGGATCGGCTGGAGGCCGCCAGCACGCACTGGCTGCGGCATACACACATTTCGCATGCGCTGGCGGCCGGCGTGCCGATCGAGGTGATGCAGCAGAATGCCGGCCATGGCTCGCTGGCGACKACCAGCCGCTACGTGACGACCGAGGACGCGCGGCGCATGGAAGCGATGCAGGCCGTGTGGGATGCCGGCAATGATGATTGATTGTGCGGCCCAAATCGTTGCACCTTTCCGACTACCAAAACGCTATACCTATGTCTCTTGAGATTGAGCGCGCCGCAGCCACGGTGTGGATCCGTGTGCAGATGGCCAGGCACGGCCTGACCTTGACCGACCTGCAGGCGGCCGGCTGCTTCGCCGAGAAGGCACCGCCGCCGGTTCCCGAGCCGGCGCGCACCTACCGCAACGCCGAAGGGCAAAAATGGGACGGGCAGGGCGAGATGCCAGCCTGGTTGCAGCGGGCGGTCAACGCGGGGCAGTCGCCCGAATTCTTCCGGGTCTAGTTGTGCCGTGCTCCAATCTCCGGCTAAAGGGCGATGGATGACCTATCACGCGAAGAACTCGCGCTTCGCGCCGCCAATCGCCGCATTGACGGGGCGCAAAGAAGAATCACCAAAATGAACGGCAACGTACAGCGCCTTCGTGCAAACGGAACCGTAAACTCCGACGCAGACGAGCTGCCATCTGAGTCCGGTGCTCGGCCACATCCCGGCGACGATCGCGGTCGTACGGCTGGGCGACTGAGCCCTTCCGCCTTTCGCCACCATGCATCCGCGAGACGTCTGTCGTCAAGCTTGCAGGTGCCTCCCAGCCTCGCGAAGCGTCAACGCGGAAAGGCTGTAGCGATGGGCGGCGAGGAATGCTGACACTGCATCCGGATTCCAGTTCGCGTAGTCGCGCAGGGCCCAGCCGATCGCCTTACGGATGAAGAAGTCGGTCTCCGGCGCCAACGTTCGCGCGTAGCGGAAGAGCCGCGCCTCGTCCGTCTCTAGCCGCCAGCCCAGTTGGTGGAGCATCGCGACGCGCCGCACCCACGGCGAGTCATGCCCGAGCCAAGCATCAGCGCAGGCCTGCGCGTCGGCATCGGTTTTTCGCTCGCGCGCGATCACGGTGCCGATCGTAACGGCGAGGCTGTCGACTGTGTCCCACCATGGCTCGGACTGGGCGAGCGCGAGGATCGGCGCGATCCGCATGGCATCGAACCGGGCAGCGCATTTGCGCAGCAGATCCGCGGCTGCATAGCGGTACTCGCGCTCGGGTTCGCGCCACAGCAGTTGCGCGACGGCCACCCATTCACGGTCGCGCCACGGCACCTTCGGCAGGGCGCGCAGCGCTCGCCGGCGGGCCGGCGTGGGAATGCCGAGAAACGGAAACTGATCGCGCATGTAGGCGCGCATTTGGGCAGCGGCGGCCGGATCGGCCAGCGGCTGCAGCGCGCGGCGGATGTGCCCGACGTAGGTCTCGGGAGTGATGTCAGTGGGGGGAGTTGGCCGTTCTGCCGTCATGCCTGTTGGCTCCGATGCTTGTGCATAGCACGAATGGTATGAACATCCGTCGCGGTATGGGGGTGAACAGCTACGACGACGTTGTGAACACTGCCTCCGTCAGGCAGATGTCGGCCATCAGCGTTCGCTCTACTTTGTCAGCGCGAAGCGGTCACTCGCCGTATATCATCAAGGCTTCGCACGAAAGTACCCGCCAAGGGGCTCTGTCGCGATAAGGACGCGGCGACGAGCGAAGTGGGGGCGTTGGGATTCGCTCAGGCGGCTAAGGCATAGAATTGGTCAGCGGCCGACGGATTGCTCCCTTCGTGGCACTGCATCTGGCCCTTGGCGATCATATGCATGAGCTCGATGCCGCCCAGCAAGGTGCGCGCGCAGCGAAAGTCCTTGAAGCCAAGCATTGGTCGAGTCTGGCGCTTGATGGCCCGATGGTCCCGCTCGACGATGTTGTTCAGATATTTGACCTGTCGAATGGCGATGGGAGCTTCCTGCTCGGCGTTGATGTCGCGCAAGGCCGCCAGGTTGACCGGGCTGCCGTCGATGGTCACTGAATCGTGCTGGCCGTTGTGCGCGATGGCCTTCTCGAAAAAGCGCCGCGCCGCGGCCTTGTCTCGCTGGGTGCGCAGCAGGAAGTCGATGGTATGGCCGGCCTTATCCACCGCTCGGTACAGGTATTTCCACTGGCCGCGCACCAGGATGTAGGGTTCATCCATGCGCCAGCTTTTGCCCGCCGGGCGCTTTCGAGAGCGAAAGATCTTGCTCAACGCCGGCAGCAACTTCAGTGCCCAGCGGTGMACGGTCGAATGGTACACACTGAGACGCCACGCTCGGCCATCATCTCTTCGAGATGTCGCAGGCTCAGCGGATAGGCCACGTACCAGCGCACGCAGGTCAGCATCACCTCCAGCGGGTTATGCAAACGCTTCAAGACCTTCGCMACTTCCGGGTTCATGACTGCCACCAACGCTTGCTGAGTCCGACACCAGCATATTCTATCGAAGGCTTACTGCGACAGAACCTCCGTGACGACCGGCGAGCTGTGCGGTGGTACGCAACCTCAGACCTCCATAGTCAGTGTCCTCGCGAATCGCCTCTGCTCTCAGGCCCGCAGCGTCGAACGAGATGCCGTCGTCCGCAGCTAGCGCGCACACTTCGGCGAAGGTCGCTAACAGGTGGTCGGCTTCGGACTCGCCGAAGCCAAGGAAGTCGACGTCACGAGTTGGTCGATGCGGATCCTCGAACCAGCTTGTCATGAGCATCGCGCCTTTTAGCACAAAGCGGTCGCGGTGTACGGAGATGCCCAGTCGGAACAAGAGGCGCTCTATCGCATAGCGAGTGAGAAGCAAATCGAACTGCTGGCCTCGCTGGCGCGCGAGAGTCAGAAGTCGGGCGCGAACTGACGCACCAATGTCGCGAAGCGGCTTTTGCTCAGGCATGGGAAACCATTGCTGTTAAGTACGGTTCTAGAATCTTCCAGACACCGGCATCTGCTGCATGCTGGGCAATTTCTGCCGGAGTCGCTTTTTTCTGCATCAGGGCTTCGCGGAGCCCTTCTAGCGCGGTATTTAAGCCGACTTTCTTCCGGTACCGGAACAGGTCAGCAATCGTCCTRGCAACGCTAAAGACCGGAACCGATACGTTGTCGATCGCATGCCGCTCCGTGTCCGGGTCATCACGGGGGGCAGGAGATCGGATGAATCGGACCGGAGGATAGTCGAAGCTTGGCTTCCAGTCCTTCTGGCCAATAGCCATCCAAACCTTGGCTGGGATCTGGTCAGTTAGCTCATGGAAAGCCAACGCCGAAGTGAGGCAGATGACTCCGCTGGGCACAAGTTTTGACGCCAGCGCCAGGGTATGCTGTAGGCCCAGAGGAGCATCCGCGAGTTGGTAAACGCCCCGGGCCAGGCGAACTGCAACACCGTCGCGCTCAAGGCGGGCGATCGTCGTCGCTGTAACGCCGATCTCGCGCATCTCGCTTGCTCGCACCAGCCCTCTGGCTCGAAGTTGAGCTACTGCGCGCTCTCGCTGAGAGGATGAGGACGTTGACATTTTGATACAAAACCTCGGATGGTTTCCAATATTATCCGAGGTTTTGTATCATGGCAAGCTAGCCGTCATCCTCCGGTCTCCGACAGCGCACGTGCTTTGCAAGGCGCTTCTAACCTTCGGATACACCGCTATTCGCCAGACGGCTGGTTCTGGAACGGCTGCCCATTGGCCGCCCCCGTCTCCAGTAGCGCTCGCGCCTCACACGCCCTACGCAAGTCGGGATACCTCACCGAGATCGTTTCCAGGATGCGCAGGCGCAGAGCCTTCCGCGCCTCCCTTCTGGTTGTGTTGCAGCCATCATGGCACTTCGATGCCAACTGGCGGCTTGCGCCGCAGTCTCGGGACGGGAAAGTCCCTCCATTCGATCACCCCTGCCAGCGAACGATAGGGTCTTGCGTCTGTTCCGGGAAAACACCTTGAGCAGGCGCCCTCGCGAATGCATTGACATAACGCCCGTACCCCGAAATTTGGCTGGTTGCTGGGAGGTTATGTTGAATGGGGGAGGGGCGGACGTCTGTCGGCGCCGCCGGCACCTCAGTCGGCCGTCGACGCGCAGGCGCTCGACACGGCAGCAAAGTCGAAATGCGCGGCGGCATATATGGCATTGCACGCCCAGACTTCTTCGCCGTCCTTGTAAAAGGAGACCGCGCCAAAACGGGGGCGAACGACCGGACCACCGCCGAGAGGCCAATGAGGCACCTACAATGCGCGCATGGCTTCCGATCCTGGGGCGGCGACCTCCATCCTTCAACTTCGAATTGCTCTGCGCGGCCTAAGCCCGCCGGTTTGGCGACGCGTCCTCGTTCCCGAGCATTTGACGTTCCCACAATTGCACAATGTCATCCAGGTAGTCATGGGCTACCTAGACAACAACCGGCAGTTCATCGTGAACTACGGTGATCGCTATCGGCATGGGGATCCCATTGCATCAGGCTTCGTCGAATCTGCGGTCAATCAGGTGGTCAGCAAGCGGTTCGTCAAGCGGCAGCAGATGGCCTGGCGGCCTCGGCACGCGCACAACCTGCTGCAAATCCGGACGGCCGTGCTCAATGACCAACTCCKGTCTTACGTTGAACGATGGTATCCCTCCATCGCCGGCGAAGGAAACCATCGCCTTGCCGCTTAGTCAGCCCCCGGTTTGGCGCGGACTCCTTCCGACGCCGCTCTGCAGGCCACGCTCGCCGCCGACGTGGCCGCACTGCGTGCGCAGTTCCCCGAGACCCGCGCGCTCTACCGCGAGGTCTGCGCCCTGTTGTTCTTCCGCTATGGCATCACCCCCACCGCCAACAAGCTCTACGGCCTGGTGCACAAGGGCAGCATGGGCACGCCCACCGAGGTGCTGGCGCAGTTCTGGGCGGACCTGCGCGGCAAGATGCGCGTGACCATCGACCACCCCGGGCTGCCGGAGGCGCTCAAGGCGATCGCCGCCAATGCCGTGCAATCGATCTGGCAGGCCGCCAACGCGGCCGCCACCGGCGAACTGGCCGCCTTGCGGGCCGAAGCGCGGCTGCAGGCGAGCGAGGCGGAGGCGCAACGCGACCAGGCGCGCGCGGCGGTGGTGGTGCCCGAGGGCGGGGATTTGTCCACCGCGCGAGGGAACAAGCCTGTGGACAAGCCGCGCGGGGGCCGAGTGCCGGCGGCGTCAGCGGAGTTGACTAAAATTTAAGCAGCGAGCGCAGCCATGTCCTCCCGCCGCCACCGATTCTCGCCACAGCCATCCCCCATCAACCCTGACGTCCAACGCTGTCAGGCGACGGCAAGACGCCAGATCCGGCGCTGCCCCAAATCTATTCACCTACACCATGTCGATCGAAATCGAGCGCGCGCAAGCGATTACCTGGATCCGCATCCAGTTGGCCCAGCATGGGCTGAGCCTGGCTGACTTGCAGGCCGCCGGCTGCTTTGCCGAGCCGCCGCCGACCCCAACGCCAGGAGCGGCGCGCTACCGCAATGCGCACGGGCAGGGCTGGGACGGCCGCGGCGCCATGCCGGACTGGCTGCAGCGGGCGATCCACGCCGGGCAGACGATGGAACATTTCCGGGTAACCGCGACGCAGCCATAGCTGATCACTGTCGCAGCGCCGGAGTCCCGGCCGGCCGATCGTATGTTGAATTTCCTTCGACGTGAAGGTGTGCAACCTAGTCAACCGGTGACCTTCCTGTCGGACGGCGGGGATACCGTACGGTTTGCCCAGCTCGGCTTTGGTGACCGCGGTGAGTACGTTCTCGATTGGTTCCACATCGCCATGTGGGCAGGGGAAGTCCCTTCCATTCGATCACCCCGATGACGGCCTCCAACTCTGCGCTCGATCGGGTCAGCACGTATTGCCGCTACTTAACGTGCAGGATCACGAGTCCCTCTGAGATCGTTGGGGCACTTGCGCCGTTGCCTGCAGCGTTCTGTGCGATCCAATCCTTAGCCTTTTGGCTGCTTTCATCAACCCCAGTCTTGTCATTGCAAACGGTAACTGAGAAGCCAAATTCACCATCCTCGCTTCGGGCCAGTGTGTAGCTGACAAAGCCTTGGACCGAACGCATCAGCGATTCGATCTCAGGAGTGCGCCTCTCCAACAAATCGAAGAGTTCCTTAGCGCCTGCTCCCGAATATGCTCTTATTGCAGTGTGCATGATATATCACTCACTTTGATGCCCTGGAGTTGGCGCGAATACGGTGCTGGGTGGAACCCTTAGTCAATAGTCAATGCGGCCAAGAGGTTGTTCTACGCCCCGATTCATGTTGGCCAGTAGATGCCAGAAGGCTACTTTACATAGGAGCTGATTTGCATTCGGCCCCCCATCAGGAACAACTTTGGCGGCGAATAGAAAAAATGCCAATGATTTCCGGAGAATTTCCGTCTGTCCGCCAGCGGGCGAGGGAATTGAGGGCTATGAGTGACCTCCTGGTTCCTCCGGTCATCTGTACGAAGGTGTGCCGGTTCGTTCCGTCCTACCGCCAAATCTGGCCATCGACGAGAGCGGTGATGGATCCCTGGGCAGCGTGTCGTTTATTGAGCGCTTACGATGCTTCTGTTCCCATCGGATTGGTTGTGGCACTGGTGCTGTGGGGCGCCCCTCATCACACTGATTCGGGTAAGGTCGAACATCCTGTTGTCTCCTAGTGAACGCTTGTCGAGTACGATGCCCGGCGGCCGATTCCCGGGATAGCGCTGGCAGCGTTTGTCGACGGATGATCGGCGACCAAGTGCTGTACGGCCTCGGGATTACCCCGAGGAGGGCGTGCGTCAGGTCGAGGCGCTCGAGCGGCAGTTGCTGGAGCTGCGTACCCAGTTCTCGACGGAGCTGGAACGCACCCGCGAGCAGGTCGCCGTCGCGCAGGAGCGCGCCAGCGCCACCGAGCGCCGCGCGCTGCGCGAGATCGACCAGGAGCGCACGCTGCGCCAGAAGGCCGAGCAGGCGGCGGTGCAGGTGCGGGCGCAGGACGCCGCCGTGGCCAGTGCTGAGGCACGGGCAAGGCAGCACGCCGAGCGCGACACGCTCCGCCTGCAACTGGCACAGGCGCAACAGGCGCTGGCGGATGGGCAGGCGGCGCAGGATGCGCTGCGGGCGGAACTGGAGATGGCAGTCCGGCGCGCCGAGCGGGCCGATGCGGAAGCGGCCGCGACGCGCCGCCTGGCGCCGGCCCGGCGTCGGGCGCCGGCGGCGCGCACCAAGTTCAAGCCGGGGCCGGCCTGAGGGGGGGCGCCAGCGGTGTCGGATGGGATTTATCCACCGCGCAAGGAGACAAGCCTGTGGACAAGCCGCGCGGGGACGGCGGCCAAACTGGGCGCGGCCTTCCTTACGAGGAAATGTGGCGTTCCCGACTGCCGCCGTGCTCCCCCAAGGAGCCCTGGGATATACCCAGCGCCCGCCACGTCAGCGCTCCATCGCGACAGACTCGCTTCGCCCTCTAGCATGTGCTGCAAGATATACATAATGAGTGGCGAAACCGTACAGATGCGGCCCAAACTCCACAAATTGGCGACCTTGACTATAATCGACTATAGTTTGGTCTAATCGAACATATTCTAGGGACCGCGCGGATGGAAGTCTTCAAACGAGAGGCACTAGCAACAGAGTTGGCCACCAAAATTCTGACGGTCTCACCAACTTCCGCGTCCAGTTCCGGCCTTTTTCTGGCGGCGCCAAGACGAACCGGCAAGTCGACCTTCTTAAGGGAGGATCTGCGGCCGGCGTTGGAGAACCTCGGTGCCCTTGTAGTCTATGCCGATCTGTGGGAAGACCGCCGAGCTGACCCAGGAGAGGTCATTGTCGGGGCCGTGCGGGCCGAGCTCGCGAGCCATGAAGGCGTCATTAAGCGACTCGCTCGCTCTGCCGGAATGGAGAAAGTCGCGGTTGGCGGGATGTCGTTCTCCCTTGATCGGGTTGGCCTTGGCGAAGGGATTTCCCTGTCGGCGGCACTTGCCGCCCTATCCGATGAAGCGGGCAAGCCCATTGTGCTGGTAATCGACGAAGCGCAGCAAGCGATTGTCAGTGAGAAGGGGAACGACGCCCTGTTCGCGTTAAAGGCCGCGCGGGATGAACTGAATAGCAGCAGACATAAGGGTCTGCGAATCGTCGCGACGGGCTCCAATCGTGACAAGCTGGCCATGCTTCGCAATAGCCGAGACCAGGCGTTCTACGGAGCTCCCCTCGTCAACTTCCCGGCGCTGGACATGGCCTATGTCCAATGGTTCTGTGATCGACTTGACTTGGGAGCCAAACTCGACCCGGCAGAGGTGTTCGAGCTGTTCAAGCGAGCCGCTTTCCGCCCGGAACTGTTGGGTGCCGCGGCTGATGCGCTTCGGTTTGAATTCGGACTTCCGGCAGGAGACATCCCCGCGAGATTTGCGGCCGCGGTTGAAGAGCAGATCGCGGTCAGCAACACCGAACAGATGCGTGTGGTTCACAGTCTGACGCCGCTTCAATCCACAGTTCTTCGAGTCATGGCCGTTCGGGGGAGCAATTACGCGCCGTTCGAGGCAGCCACCATGGAGGCGTATGACGCCGTCTTGAAGGCGATTGACCCGGGCGCCGACGCGAGAGTCGATGTTTCGAATGCCCAGCAGGCGCTTTCTGCGCTCCAGGACAAAGCGCTTGTATGGCGGGCAGCGCGCGGCGTCTACGCGCTCGAKGAGACCGGATTGGCGAGTCTGATGCAGCAGGCGGGAATGCTGACGCCAGTGCCGGCGGCATAGGGGGCATGCCGGGATAAAGCCGGAAATGACACATAAGGCTGGAAGTAATAAAGAACGCGACTTTTATGTGCGCGACGGGTCGGCCGCTCGAGCGCTCGCTCTAGCGCAGCGAGCCGCGTTGCMCCGCTTCGTCCGCGTCTCATATTCGGGTGATTCCGAATCCCGGCCGACCCTCAATCCGATGTGGCCTCCGGTCTACGGAGGTTTTCGAGCCGTCTTACTTTTCGGTAATTTCTGGCCGCTGCGCGGGGTAGCGCGCCACCTATCGAACATTGGAGACAAAGATGAGTACTCAGCGCGAAGTTGAATTCCTGAGCCAGGGCATCAAGGTCCGCGGCGATCTTGTGTTGCCGGAAGGCGAGGGCCCGTTCCCTCTGCTGGTCATGGGCGGTGGCTGGTGCTACGTCAAGGAGATCGTGAAGAAGGGCGTGGCGGTGCTGCCCAACGTCTCGCACATGAGCCTGTACTCCAAGCAGAACGACTTGACAATCGCTGGCACCCTGGCGGCGGAGTTCGCAGCCGATCAACTTGGCGGTTCATCGAACAAGAAACCGGGCGCCAACGCCTGACGGGGAGTATATGACCGCACTTTCCTTTCCTGAAGATGGCGTTGTGGTGGAGAACCCCGAGGAAAAAATGCTCTTCTCCAAGATCAACTGGCACATCCTGCCCTTGCTGTTGGTTGCCTACTGCTTTGCCTTCATCGACCGGGTGAACATCGGCTTCGCTCAGCTTCAGATGAAGCATGAGTTGCATTTCAGCGATCAGGTCTTCGCCCTCGGCGCGGGCATGTTCTTCGTCGGCTATCTGCTGTTCGAGGTGCCGAGCAACCTGCTCCTGGAGAAGATCGGCGCGCGCAAGACCATCCTGCGCTTCATGGTGCTTTGGGGTRCCTGCGCCACTGGCATGGCCTGGGTCACAACACCCTGGCAGTTCTACATGCTGCGCTTCCTGCTCGGCGCCTTCGAGGCGGGCTTCTTCCCCGGCGTCGTCCTCTACTTTACCTACTGGTACCCGCCGGCCCGGCGCGGCCGGGCCATCGCAATGTTCATGACCTCTGCGGTCATCTCCGGCATCCTCATCGGCCCGATCAATGGTGCGCTGATAAAGTTCGGCAACGACTTTCTTGGCTACCAGGGCTGGCAATGGATGTTCATCGTCAATGGTGTGCCCTGCCTGCTGATCGGCTTTCTCTGCTACACCTGCCTGAGTAACAGCCCGGCTGAGGCCAAATGGCTCACCCTCGAGCAGAAGAGGCTGCTGGCCGATCGACTCGCTAGGGATGGTCGGACCGGGGGAGGCAGTCGCCACGGCGCTCTCGGAGCCCTGCTGCGCGATCCCAAGGTCTATGTGCTCTCGTTCATCTGTTTCCTGTACCTCGGCGCGGTCTACGTGCTGGTGTTTTGGGTACCGACGTTGATCCAAAGCTGGGGCGTGAAAGACGTCTTACACATCGGCATGCTGCAAGCCATCCCGAACGTCGTCGGCGCCGTCKGCATGATGCTCATGAGCCGCAGCTCCGACCGATACAACGAACGGCGCTGGCACTTCGTGGCCGGCGTGGCGTTGATCGCGACCGGCCTGCTCGGCATCGCTTGCCTGAACGGCGGCGTGGCCGTGTCGATCGCACTGCTCTCGCTCGCGACCATCGGCACGGCTTCCACAACGCCGATTTTCTTCTCCTTCGTCAGCGAGTACCTGCCGAAGGAACAGGCGGCCAGCGGCCTCGCGCTGGTGAGTTCGCTCGCCAACATCGCGCCGATGGTGACGCCCTCCATCAGCACCTGGCTGCGGACCTCGACGGGCAGCAACACGTCCAGCCTGCTCATGGTGGTCGCGCTCTATGCCGCCGCGGCCATCGTCATGATCTTCGCCGCCCGGAGGCCGAGGCTTCAATATCAAGTTCAAGGAGTATCCGCGCTATGACACAAGCAGCGGAAATTAGCGCCAACATGGCCATCGATTGGGACGTGCCGATCGAGATGGACGATGGCATCGTGCTGCGGGCCGACGTCTACAGGCCCATCGCGCCGGGCGAGTACCCGGTCATCATGACCTACGGCCCCTACGGCAAGGGCCTGTCCTTCCAGGAGGGCTACAAGACGCCCTGGGACCTGATGGCCGCACGGTATCCCGATGCGCTGGAGGCCTCGTCGAACCTCTACCAGGCGTGGGAGGTCGACCGAGAAGCCGAGCGACAAGCAGGGCGAACAGCAAGATGAAAAGCAGGGCGCGCCGACGGCCGCCTCGAACCCGGATGACGGCAGCGACAGCAGTGACAGCGAACAATGAGCGGGCGGAGGCGATTCGCTGGATCCAGGATCAGATGGCGGACTATGGGCTGACC